>DATCTN010000017.1 GCA_036567965.1 Candidatus Kryptoniota bacterium | reverse complement strand
ATAGTGCAGTACTGGGCCTTGAGCCCGTTAATTATTAGGGGAACATCGTTCCCTAATCTAATTTGCGACGAGGAGGTTTTCCTGTATATCATCTAACTCACTTCTGCTTCACTTTCCACTTTCAATATGGGTCCTGTTAGCCGAAGTTGTTTTGTCAGTCTCACTTCTTCTCACTGAGAAAGGTCTCGACGGCGTCATAGAAAATCTTCGGCTGCTCAAGCCAAGGGAGATGTCCACACTTATTGATAAATACAAGTTTGGAATTCGGATAGGTCTGTGATATAATGTACGGCATTGACTCCCCCACTTGGTCTTGCCTTCCCTGCAAAACAAGCACAGGATTTTTGTAAGCTCGACTTTTTTCAGTTATGTCGTCCTTTGCCATGTCGTGCGATATAAGGTTGGCAACATCAAGATTATACCACTCATCTTTCATGTACGGCATCCAACGCACACAGTTCAAACGATCGTAGAAAAAGGCAGGCAGGATGGCTTTCAAATATTCCATCCCTGCATGTCTCGGATCTTTCGCAACAACGGCTGAATCGCTCCAAGATTCAGAAAGTTGCTGGTCAGAGGGGAGTAGTCGGCACCAGATGTTGGCACCGTAATAAGCCCACAAGCTTGAATTAAATCCGGCCGAGCCAACCAACACAAGCGCGGAGACTGATTTTGGATAAGCGCACGCATAGCTCGACGCTACATAGCCGCCTACTGAACTGCCGAGCACAAACCAATCTTTATACCCAAGGTAATTTCGAAGGTATTCAAGATCCTCGATAGTTAAAGAAACTGTTATAGTTGTAGTGTCATAAGTCTGAACAGCAGATTTGCCCGTGCCTCGTTCATCCACCAGGATGCACCGAAAGGATTTTGCAAGACCTTGGGCCACTGGTACGAGGTAATCGAAGGATAAACCTGGTCCACCAGCCAAAAGGAGAATTGGTCTCCCTTCTCCGACAGTCTTGAAGTGTATCTTTGCATCGTTATGTTCGATGGTGGTGTCCAAAGCTTGACACTGGACGTTATGGAAAAGGAAAAAAGAAACGACAAATAGGAATACTTTCGTCATAAGATTCTCCTTTCTTGAAACTTCAAAGTTTGTAGTCATGCACAAAACAATTTCCGCTAACGTCTCGCGGGACAAAGTCGTGCCGCGCTCCTCGCAGCCTATGATCTGTGCGCCGTGAAGCCTGTCCGCCGTCCCGCAAGGCGGGACTTGCGGAAGGCGGGCGAGTTCCATTTATACGAATGACAAGCGTCTTTGTCCGGCTTGTTGGGCGCCAGCAGCCACCTTGTCCTAGTTGGCAGAAGTCCTGCTCGATTTTCCACTCGATAAAAGATTTGTTGAATCGCCGTGCGGCATCAGGTCATATCTAAGTACTTACAGATTCGTTTCACCATTTTAGGGTAGCAGCTAAGTTAATTATTTTCCAGGGTTCGCACGTAACGTCATTTGTGAAGAGAACAAATCCGAGATGTTCATCTGGATACAATTGAATTTTCGTAGAAAAGCCTGGGCCGCCGCCGTCATGTGTAAGAACCCATCGCCCGGATTTACCATAGATTTGCCAACCGATTCCCTGCCTGCGGTAATTTAGCGAATCATCATTCTTTGACCCTATTTGCCACCGATACGTCATTGTTGCTATTGATTCCTGCGAAAGTATTCGTCGGCCATCCAGCACTCCGCCATTCAGATATGCAGCGACCAGTCTGGCTGCGTCTGTCGCGGACCCAATGAGACCCGTGGGTGGGGTTTGGTCTGTATAAACTCGTTTCATCCAGAGATGGCTCCAATGGGTTTCCCGAATATATGATGGCGCCATGATATAAAGTAACGGAGTCATCAAATTAAATGTCGGATGACTGCCTGCCGCTTCATCCGATTCTGTTTTTTTCATGTAAAGAAAATCTGTGTGATTCATTCCAAGAGGTTGAAGAATATTTTGACGAATATAATCTTCATACGCCATGGCAGTTACTTTTTCAATAATGGCACCCAACACCATATAACCGATGTTGGAATATTCAGAATGGTCTCCAGGCTCAAACTTCAGCTTAGAGTAATCCGGAAGCTCTTTCATTATGAAATCAGTTTGATTAACAGGAGGATCTTCGTCGTGATGAACCCAGCGAACGAATGTAAACGCGGACGGGTCCGGTAATCCTGAAGTATGGTTGAGGAGATTCAGAATGGTTACCCGCTTGCTGGTGTCGGAAGGATACTTTACTTTGAAGAATGGAAGATACCGCACGACCGAATCATTTAAAGAGAGCTTTCCCTTTTCCTGAAGTTGGAGGATGGCAATTGCGGTAGCAATTTTTGTGCATGACCACCAGTGATACACTGTCGTTGGCGTAGCGTGGATTTTCCGTGGTTCGTCAGCCCAGCCGAAACCTTTGGCATAAACAATACTGTCGTTCTTCACCACCACTAAAGACATCCCGGGAGGAGCACCGGATTCTACTAATTTGTTCATGTAATCCTCAAATTCCAAAATATTTTCGACTTTGTCGGGTAGTTTAGGAATGGAAGCGCAGGAACTGAACAGAGCAATAACTATTGCGAATGAAATGCGTGATAAGAATTGATTCCTCATGTTAACACGTACCCTCATAGATTTCATAATCGATGAACAGTAGTATACTCATTGTGATGGTCCTGGTTGAATAGCTGCTGGCGCCTAACGCGTGCCGCATCACGCAGTGGCGCCGTTCCATGAAATATTAAATGACGGCGGCATGGAGCAAGAACTATATATAAAATTGACCTGCCCCCGACTAATGTACCAATTTGAAATTAGTGATCCGGTCAGGCATTGGCAACCTGACGCGGATAAAAAGCTTGTGGAGCTGGTGGTCAGTAACCAAGTGAACTGTGTGGTCTGACGGTGTTGTAATGACACGCTTTCGCAACTCGACTTATAGATATGGGAGTGGACGTGTTGACCGTCAGTAAGATTCTTGGTCACTCTGACATAAACACAACCATGATCTACGCAAAAGTCAGAGTCGAAGCGCTAAGGAACGCAGCAATAATGTTTGAGAAAAAGGAACTACCGGTTAGGAAATGGTACATAGGAAATGGAAACAAGGATGGAAAAGTAGAGAGTGCTTAGAGAAACCCACAGATCCGTTCAAATTTTCGTGCCCGGGACAGGACTCGAACCTGCACAACCTTGCGGCCACTAGACCCTGAATCTAGCGCGTCTGCCAATTTCGCCACCCGGGCTTCAAGCATAAAAAGAAAACTTCCGACCATATGTTGCTGTGCTCGGAAATTGTTTCGTAATATAGCCCTCCCGTGCCCTTCAATCAATATGGTTCTGCTCCCCCTTGATTTGAACGAACGCGACTTATTAAACTCTTTTGTTCCAAAACATCTCAAAGTAGAGTTGGTCGCCCGAACAGAATTTCATTTTATCCTAATGAACAGGAGAGTTTTGATGCATCGTTTGAGATTCGTTTTCATCCTCTTGCCAGTGGTACTGGCTTACTCATTGACCGGCTGCACAAGCATGCTCCTCGTAAAGAGCGCGTGGAACAGCAACCAGATCGTCGTCGACGGGAAGGACAACGACTGGGGAGACACGATGTTTTATATTTCCGATGCGCAGATGACAGCCGGGGTTCGCAACGACAGCAACTACCTTTACGTGATCCTGAAGGCAACAAACCGTCAGCAGTCATTCCAGATAATGGGACTCGGACTGACCGTCTGGCTTGACCCTTCGGGCGGCTCTCACCAAAAATTCGGCATCCACTTTCCCATCGGGCGGCGTGAAGGCGGAAATTACACTCCACCTCCGAATAATGGTCAGGAAAACGGCCAGGAAAATTCGGGCGGGTTCATGGAAAGCTCACCCAACGAATTTGAAGTCTTAGGTGTAAATGAAAATGGTCCCGTCAGGCTCAGTATCGCCGACGCCAAAGGTATCGCGCTTCAGATCGGCAACAACCGCGACGGGCTGACGTACGAACTCCAGGTCCCCTTGCACTCCTCACCCGAACATCCATATGCAATCAATGCCGATGGCTCGCAGGTTGGAATTGGCATAGAAGGCGGCAAGTTTGAACAGCGATCCGGAGGTGAACGAACGGGACGCGGCCGCGGAAATGAAGGAGGAGAAGGTGGTGAGGGAGGCGAAGGTGGAGGAGAAGGAATGCCCGGCAATGAAGGCGGCGGTGGAATGAGGGGCGGGCGCGGAGGATATGGCCGCGGGAACAGTCAGACGGAAAGACCGAAACAAATAGACTTCTGGCTCAAAGTTAACCTGGCGCATCAATAGCGGCTCGCGGAATCAGAATCGTCCGGAAATTTTCTGTACCACTTCGCGATAGATTGGATTCTTAGAGACCGTCTCATTCGCTGGCATCTTCTCTTTTTCTTGATACTCGATCGCCCGAGCGCGAACCAGTTAGTCGGCATTTCTGGAAATTACGTTCCATGTACCTGTTTTCTTTAAACATTCGATTTGTTATTTTCATGAAGTGAACAGAGTCGGTCCAAACCAAACGACAGCAATTTCGGCTGTTTATGATTCATACGGGTCCTTGGTGTCTTTCCACAAAGGAAACATCTAGTGGTTTCTATTTACGACCGCCTCCGCCTGAACATTCTCCTTGAAAACCTGACGGACGAACAATTCCAGGCTGTTAAGCCGCGACTTCAGGAGAGACATTATCTGGCGGGCGAAGTAATACTCGAGGACGAAAGCGAGGGAAGCGAACTTCATCTTATCGCTGAAGGCCGGGTGAAGGTAACTAGGCGAACGAGGTTCGGAGATGAATTCCGGCTTGCCCTCCTCCACAGCGGAGACTTCTTCGGCGAAATCTCCCTCATCGACGGCCGGCCTCGCACCGGAAAAGTTTCGGCGATCGACGACTGCACGACTTTTGTTCTCGGGAAAAGAGATTTCGACTGGCTCCTCGATTCAAGTCACCCGTTTGCGCTCAGGCTCCTTCTGATCACTTCGATAAGGATGAGATCGCAGAACAATCATTTCATCCAGGAGCTTGAGAGGAGCACCCGCCATCTCGTTACCGACGTCAGGAGACTCGAACGAATCATAGAAGCTTCAAAGCTGATCAACTCTGCTCTCGATCTTGACGAGCTCCTGAAGATTATCCTCGAGACTGCTCTAAAGATTGTGGATGGAGACGGCGGCACTGTATATCTTGTCGACGAGAAAAGACAGGAGCTCTGGTCAAAGGTTCTCGAGGCATCGAAGCCCGTCCACATCCGGCTTCCTATCGGCAAAGGGATTGCCGGTTTCGTCGCAGCTACCGGCGACACGCTGAACATTCCTGATGCGTACCTCGACGCGCGCTTCAACCCGGAAGTCGACAAGAAGACGGGTTATCACACCAAGACTATCCTTTGCATGCCTATGAGGAACAAAGACGGAAAGATAGTCGGGATTTTTCAACTTTTGAACAAACGTGACGGGACATTCACAGCCGAAGACGAAAACGCGATCAACGCCCTTTCCGCGCACGCTGCGATCGCGATCGAGAAGGCACGACTGTACGAAGAGGAGAGAAACAAGCTCGCACTCGAGAAAGAGCTCAACGCTGCTCATGCGGTTCAGGTGGGACTCCTCCCCAAGGAGCTTCCGATCCTTGAAGGCTACGAGTTTGCGGCCAGATCAATTCCCGCTAAAACAGTTGCCGGTGACCTTTACGATTTCATCCCTCTCGAAGACGGCTCTCTCGCGATTTCGCTCGGTGACGTTTCAGGAAAAGGAATGCCCGCGTCCCTCCTCATGGCGAACGTCCAGGCGACAGTCCGGGCGTATTCCAGAGTAAACACGACGGCAAACAATTGTGTGAAGCACGCGAACAATCTCCTTTTTAAATCGACTGCGTCGGACAAGTTCGCCACACTTTTCTACGGCATCATCGACGCCGGCAAAAATACTCTTCGCTACACGAATGCCGGCCACGAAGAGCCTTTCTTCCTGAGAAAGGCGCACGACACGGTGCGTCTGACGGCTGGCGGAGTGCCGTTGGGTATTGTCGACCATTTCCCGTACGAAGAGGAGACGGTCCACTTCAAAGAGGGCGATGTGCTGATCATTTATTCGGATGGGGTTCAGGACGCGACCAATTCGAAGGATGAGCGGTTCGGGCAGGAACAGATCGAGACGCTGGCAAGAAACTCTTTGGGTCTTTCCGCCGGCAAAATCTTGGAAGAGATTCTAAATGGCGTGAACATCCACGTCGCAGATACTCCCCAGTTCGACGACATGACGCTCCTCGTTGTGAAAAGGAAGAAGTAATTCCCCTTACATCAGGAAAATTGCTGTCACGGAATCTTTCCGGGATCAATCATCCGTCTGAAATGTCAGTTAAATGCTCACCCTTGCAAGTCGCATTTAGATTGTTGCTATCACCGTTCTAATCGAGGTCCGATGAAGTCGTTACTTCGCCGCAACTCTCTCTTTTAATGCGACATAATCGTAAGCAGGTTTAATCCGTTTATCGAGAATGAAAAAGACTGTGGCGGCGATCAGCACTACGGTTGTGCCGACACCAGCTTCTGGTCCATATCGCCCACCTGTAAACCAATCGGGACCGAAGTCAGTGGGAACGAATATCGTCCTGTTCGTCAGGAGACCGCTGACAGGCAGCGAAAGGAAAAAGCTCTGCACTAAATTCCATGCGAAGTGGGCACCGAATGGGAAATAAAGAGTCCGTGTTTTCAAATACGCGACGCTCAGCCAGACGCCCGCCAGAATTGTGTTCGCGGTCGAGAACACGGTGGCTTCCGGATTTCCCGAATGGAGGAGCCCGAATATCACGCTCATAAAGATTATCGCGCCGACATTTCCCATCCCTTCGATCAATGCCTGGAATGGGTATCCTCTGAACAACAGCTCCTCACCGAGGGCGAAAAATCCGAAGAAGAGAAAGCTGAGACCGAAATTTCTCACGAGGAGGATGATGCTCAAATTGGATCGGAGACTCAGCTTCACTGCCCCAAAAGCAATCTCAAATCCGCCCACGAGGCAAATCATGACCGTTCCGATCAGGAAGCCCAATCCGATCTCGCGGAATATCGCACCATGATACGGGAATCCTACAGACACAAACCGGCGGCTGTCGATATACTTTATCATAACGACGGTCGAGACGAGAACGGCAATGTAAAAAAGGAAAAGGATCGATGGTTCCGGGACAACACGCGACAATCTTGCGAGCGATACGAGCAGAGAGTTAACGACAAGTGAAATCACAAGAAAAATAATTACCCGCCATCCACTTCGAAGATGGCGGTCAGGATTAAGAAGAAGATTATTCCCCGGTGCCAGCTCGTCGGGTAATTTCTTCATGAGGAGGAGCGCGCTAATCGCGAAAATTCCAAAAATAATCCCGAGTAAAAACCAGTTGCCCTGGTCTCTCTGCTTTGTCCGCGCGATCACAGCGGATACCAAAGCGGAAATTATGCTATAAGAAACCGCGATATACCAGAACCATTGTGAAAAATCAGATTGGTGCATAATTAATTCCGCTTTTGATTGTCGATCTCGCTGAGGTGTTGAATTAACCGGCTCCTTGCGCTCGCGATCCGGAATTGCACGTCTTCAACCAAGGAAATTGGGTTACACGCAACGACTTCGAGCATCGGGATTAAAGGGCGAATTCAGATTTTCCTGTCTTTACCGGGCGAACCGCGAGACGATTCTCCGGAACCGCCGCGCCCTGACTGTGTCTTGGGTGATACTTCGCTGACGCCAGCCCCGCGCCCTTCTTTCGCTGAGAGTATTCTTCTGGCCTCCTTCAAGATCTCCTCCTGCCGGCGGTCATCTTCCCGATCGTTACGGTACTCGCGGTAAACGGCAACACTCCCGATAAACCAGATCGCAAGAGGAAGAGCAGTGAGGATTATTTTTGCTTCGAGGGGTATCTCGCTCCTGAAGAGGACATAAAATGCTATCGCCATGAAGACTGCTGGCGAAAACCAGGCGAGAATTATGATTCGGTTCATCTTATCCCGGGGGCCATTTCATCTGCCGGCCTCCGATAAGGTGCAGGTGGATGTGGTCCACCGTCTGGCCTCCCTCTGCGCGGCAATTCCAGACCAGTCTGAATCCACGGCCGGAAATATTCACTTTTTTCGCGACGATGACGGCTGTGGAAATCATTTTTGAGATCAACTCTGAGTCGCCATCAACATCGACTAAAGACGGTATATGCTTTTTGGGTATGACAAGAATGTGGACGGGTGCAACAGGATGCGCGTCGCGGATAGCGACAACTTCATTGTCTTTGATTACGAAATCGGCGGGCGATTTCCCTTCTGCAATATCACAGAAGACACATCTCATTTTCAGTCTTCAGGTTGAAACTTCCCGACTTCTTCGACCACGGCGTCGACAATCTCTTCTTCTTTCACGCGGCGGACGACTTCGCCTTTTCTATAGAGGATTCCGACTCCCTTGCCGCAAGCTACACCGATATCTGCCTCGCTCGCTTCACCGGGCCCGTTCACGACGCATCCGAGTAGCGCGATCTTAACAGGCTTCTTCATCCCGGACAGCCGGTCTTCAAGCTGTTTCGTAATCGAAAAAAGATCAACATCCAAGCGGCCGCAGGTCGGACAGGCGATCAACTCTATATTCCTGGTCGCCAATCCGAGAGAACGCAGGATTTCTTTTCCCACTTCAACTTCTCTTACGGGATCGTCAGTTAATGAAACTCTTATTGTGTCGCCAATCCCTTCGGCGAGCAGTGTCCCGATCCCGACCGATGATTTTATGGTCCCGACTCGCGTTGGTCCCGCTTCCGTCACGCCGAGGTGTAGCGGGTAATCGGTCCTCTGTGCGATTAAGCGGTACGCTTCGATCATCAATCTCACATCCGTCGACTTCACGGAAATGATCACGTCATGAAAATCATTTTCCTCGCAAATTCCAGCATGCCTCATCGCGCTCTCGTAAAGAGCTTCCGCAGTAGGATATCCGTGTTTCTCAAGAATATCCTTTTCGAGTGAACCCGAGTTCACACCGATCCTGATCGGTACTTTTCGTTCCTTGGCAAGATTCAGCACCTGGCGGATCCTGTCGACACTGCCGATGTTCCCCGGGTTGAGACGGACTTTCGCGACTCCGCCTTCCAGCGCCCTGAGCGCAAATACATGATTGAAATGGATGTCCGCGACGACAGGGATAGGCGACTGTTTCACGATCTCGCCGATCGCTTCGGCTGCCTCTTTGTCGTTAACAGTAACACGTACGATGTCGCATCCAGCCTCGGCAGATTCGACAATCTGTTTCACCGTCGCGTCGATGTCGGAAGTTTTTGTCTTCGTCATCGTCTGGACAGAGATCGGAGCACCTCCTCCGACCGGTACGTTTCCAATATGAACACGCCTCGACTTGCGGAGGGGAAACTTCTGTTGAACCTCGTAGACTTCGTGTGATTTATCTGAAATGACAGGCAGATCTATCATCATATCCTCTTCCCTCTATGGTGCTTCAATTTAGTTTCTTGCTCGCCTTAAACAAAATATTCTTTTCCTCTTCCGAAAGCGAGTCGTAACCAGACGCGCTGATCTTGTCGAGTATCTCGTCCAGTCTGGATTGATCCACATCCTTATCAGGTTTGCGTCGCTGGCCCACATCCCGGTACCTGACATCTGAAATTACCGTTTTGTCGCCGTAAGTCTTCCCCTGCCTCTTGAAGCTGTTTCCGAGATTCCTACCCGATCGCTTCAGGAAATCGGAGAGCCTGTCGAACGCCGGAATCGATCTGCGATAAACCAGAAGATAGATGAATCCGACAAGGGCCCCTCCCAGGTGAGCAAAGTGAGCAATACCGCCCTGCGCACCGGTTACCCCGGTCCACAATTCTATCGCGATGAAAATCGAAACAAAATATTTTGCTTTTATCGGGAAGAGGAAATAGACAAAGACCGGTGCGTCGGGAAAGAGCATGCCAAACGCGAGGAGTACCCCGTATATCGCTCCTGAAGCTCCGATTGTGGGCTCGGGCGTAGTGAACAACGGCGTGATCACCAGGTTCGAAATACCTGCACCGACACCGCAAAGAAAATAGTACGTAAGAAATCTCTTTGTGCCCCATATATTTTCAAGCTCGACGCCGAAAAACCACAAGGCGAGCATGTTGAAGAAAATGTGGAAGAAACCGCCGTGGAGGAACATATAAGTGACGAGCTGCCATACAAGAAACCCATTGCCCAGCGGGTACAGCGCGAAAACTCTGAAGAAGAAATCATAGAGGACAAAGTCACCAATCCGAAATCCGAGTTCCAGGAAAAGTTGAAACAGGAATATGACGACATTCGACACGAGGAGGAACTTCATCCCTTTCGGGAAAAATCTGAAACTGGACGGAGGCGTGTAATAGCCCGAATAATTCGTGTTATAACTCATATTTCCTTCACGTTAGTAAACAATATCGCGTCTCCATCCGTTTCAAACCAATTACTTATTGTCAAGTGCCGCGACTCCCGGAAGAATTTTTCCTTCGAGGAATTCGAGTGACGCTCCGCCGCCCGTGGAAACGTGAGAGACCTTGCTCTCGAGACCGAACTTCGCGATCGCAGCTGCGGAATCTCCACCTCCGACTATTGTTGATGCGCCTTTCCTGGTCGCTTCGGCCATCGCTTCCGCTACCGCTCTAGTCCCGGCCTCGAAGTTCGACATCTCGAATACTCCCATCGGGCCGTTCCAGACCACGGTCTTCGCTTTCACAATTTCGGCCCTGAATGTCTCGATGCTCTTCGGTCCGATGTCCATTCCGAACCAACCTTGTGGAATCGAGTCGACGCTGACCGTTTTCTTCGCTGCGCCGTTCTCGAACTTCTCGGCAACGACACAGTCGGTCGGGAATAAAAGCTTCGCGCCGCCTGATTTCGTCTTGGCGATCAGTTCCTTTGCAAGATCGACCTTGTCTGCTTCGAGAATCGAATTGCCGATCTCTTTCCCCATAGCTTTGTAAAATGTGAACATCATTCCGCCGCCGATGATAAGGGAGTCCACTTTTGAAAGGAGGTTGTTAATGACGTCTATCTTCCCGGATATCTTCGCTCCGCCGATGATCGCGACATACGGCCGTCCGGGATTTCCAACCGCCTGGGAGAGATAACGTAGCTCCTTCTCCATCAAATATCCGGCGACTGCGGGCTTCAGGAATTTAGTTATTCCTTCCGTGGAAGCGTGAGCGCGATGGGCACTTCCAAAGGCGTCGTTCACGTAAATGTCGCCGAGTGACGCAAGTTCTTTGGAGAAATTCTCGTCGTTTGCCTCTTCTTCGGCATGAAACCGCAGATTTTCAAGAAGCACAACATCTCCCGGTCTGGCGGACGATACCACTTTCTTCGTCTCCGGTCCTACGCAATCAGGAGCCATCGTGACCTTCATGGATAGAAGCTCACCGAGTTTCTTCGCAACCGGAGCAAGCGAGAATTCAGGTTTCGGTTTTCCTTTCGGCCGTCCGAGATGGCTCATCAGGATAGCAATTCCGCCGTCCTTGAGGATTTTCTTGATCGTCGGAAGTGATTCCACGATACGCTTGTCATCCGTAATGTTTTTGTTTTCGTCGAGCGGCACATTGAAATCCACTCTGACAAGAACTTTTTTGCCCTTCACGTTCACATCGTCGATAGTCTTTTTGTTAAATGTCGTATTCATTTTCTTCACTCCAGGTTGAAGTCTGTTTGTTCAATTACGATTTTTATTGTCCCGATTTTCAGAAACAGAAATTTCGGCATCGTCTGGATTTCGCTCCTGACAAGTACCGGTATTCCCCCCTGCAATTCCGCAAAGTCGCTGAACGACCTTACTTCTGCGATCCCGCGTGTCCCGCTGACTGAAAAATCGTGATACGTTCTGACCGGAAACAGCGTGGCAGCGTCTATCCAGATAATTCCCTCACCTTCCGCGCTAAGCGAGTCTCCTTCAGCATCGAGCTCGAAATGGATCTCGTAGCATCTCTTCCCGGCCATCATGGAAGTGTCCGATACGATTTCTGCGGTGAATGTTTTCTTTTCATTTGCCCGGGCGAGATATCGTTCCCAGGGGTAAGCTGATTCAAATGTGCGGAAGGCAGGTTTGTCCAGTCTGCGCTCAGACTCGCGCGCGAGGAATTTTGTAAATGACGAATCTTTGTCATCGCTCTTCTCGATGAGTTCGTTCCTCGAGTCCATCCCGTCGGTAACGGTGATCCTGTAGACGGCTGAACCACTGGAGTGCCTTCCTATGACACTCGAAGCGAGGTTCATTGAGGTCTTCAACGTACCGTTCAGGTTCCAGGATTTCTTGTCGCTTTTTTGCGTGAGAACTTCCGACCGTGCGATTATGTCATTCGCCGGAAGAGATTGGGCAACTCCCTCAAAACTGATTGAAAGTCCCGTAAGGAGAGCGAGAAGAGTTTTCACAGCTGTCTCAGATCGCCGTTCTTGATTGTGATCAACGCGATCTGACCTTTGAGGAAGAGAAATCTCGCGTAGACATGCATGACAATATTTTCCGGAAAGTAGACGCCGAGCTTGCTGTCGTACGAGACGTCCACGATATCGCGGAACTCAACTCCGAGCGGGAGTCCGGTGAGTTTTTCCTCGATGTGCTGAGGGGCGTAAGTGTACGCATTGACCGACGCATAAACGGTACTGAGCGGATCATCGGAATCGGACGACTTCGAAAAGCTGAAGTTGAGCCCGTAACACTCGTTGCAAACGGGTTTGTCGAGCTCACACGACGATAGGACCTTGTCGCCTTTGGAGAAATACTGGGACAGCAGAAACATCTTGTCGAATGCCTCATAGCCGCCGTTGAATCTGTCGCCGTTGGCCACGTCGCTTGACACCAGTTCCCTTTCGAAGGCTCCGTGTCTTATCGTAACCTTGAACACGAAAGTGTTTTTGTCGCCGCTCCTCGATTCGAAAATCATATTCTGTGTAAACTGGAGATCCCTGCCGGTAAGAACGCTGTCGTTCTCCGCGGCGCGCGATATGCATTTATCGAAGACTTCGCGTGCAGTATACGTTTTGCCGCCGGAATTGATGTGGGGAGCGAGGAAAAGCGACGCAACCAGAATGAAGTTCAATCTGCCCTTTCCCGATGGATGCTTGAGAAATGATGCATCCGTCCCGGGAATAACCCGGGACGGGATACATTAGATTAGTTGAGTTTCGATCCGACTTTCTTGACGAGGTCGACTACGCGATTGGAATAGCCCCACTCGTTGTCGTACCAGGAAATGACCTTGACCATGTTGTCTATTACCATCGTGCTGAGTGCATCCACGATTGACGATCTCGGGTCTCCCCTGTAGTCGATCGAGACAAGTGGCTCTTCGCTGTAGCCGAGGAT
Source organism: Candidatus Kryptoniota bacterium (assembly GCA_036567965.1). NCBI lineage: Bacteria > Pseudomonadati > Candidatus Kryptoniota > Candidatus Kryptoniota bacterium. The sequence goes on along the minus strand of DATCTN010000017.1, from coordinate 160,773 downwards.
TCCCTTCAGTGGTCCGTCGGCCGCTGCCTTGAGGGCTTTGTTGACGTCATCCTTAGTCGTCGGCTTTTCAGTTTCGACGACCACGTCCACGACGCTGACGTTCGGGGTCGGCACTCGCATGGAGAAGCCGTCAAGTTTGCCTTTGAGGTCCGGCATGACTAGACCGATCGCCTTTGCTGCTCCGGTTGAAGTGGGAATCATTGAAAGCGCCGCCGCGCGTGCCCGGCGTAGATCGGAGTGCGGCATATCGAGGATTCGCTGATCATTCGTGTATGAATGTATCGTGGTCATCAGACCCTTCTTGATACCAAACGAATCGCGCAGAACCTTTATGACGGGAGCGAGACAGTTCGTCGTGCAGCTCGCATTTGAAATGACATTGTGTTTCTGAGCGTCGTACAATTGATCGTTCACCCCGAGGACAATGGTGATGTCGAATACCTTTGCCGGCGCAGTAATGATGACTTTCTTCGCCCCGTTGGCAAGATGTGTCTTAGCTTCGTCACCGGCAGTGAATTGCTTCAGCCCGGTCGACTCGACGACCACATCGACGCCGAGATCCTTCCAGTGAAGGTTATGATGATCTTTTTCGGAAAAAACCTTAAAGCTCTTTCCGTCGACTGAAATTTCATTTTCTTTTGCTGCCACATTTCCCGCAAATATCCCGAGTATCGAGTCGTACTTCAAAAGATGTGCAAGTGTCTTCGCATCAGTGATGTCATTTACCGCGACAACATTGATGTCTTTGCTCTTGTAAGCAGCCCTGAAAAAGTTTCTTCCAATTCGTCCGAAACCATTAATACCGACATTAATTGCCATGTAAATCCTCCAGATTTTTCAATAGAATTTAGCCAGCTACGGCGTAATATTCAATCTGCGCCCGATTCATGAGAACTGGAGTTCAGGAAGACAGGTTTCGATCCGGATGATCAACTCAGGTATCGTGTTACAAAATCAGATAGAATGCTAATAGAAATCTAACCTGAGATCCTCAGGCTAGTGTCGAGAGTACTTTTTCAATTCCATCCCTCGCTGAACACTCAAGTGTGTTTACTGCTGTACCCCTATGGAAGTTGCGGGCATTGAATTGCTGCAGTTTCGGTTCTATATTTTTAAACACAACAGAGGTCATTCCCGATGCGTGAAATTGAATTTGTCCGCTCAACCAAGAAGCAGTACCTTGAGTATCTCAGGTCAAAATTCCCGATATTCCATCTTTCCAACGTTTTTTACCGCGATCTCCGGTACGGGCTGAAGTATTACCTTAAAGAAAACGGATTTTCGATTTCGGATGCGGAACTTGAAAACACACTGAATGCGTTAGTATTTGAAATGGTAAAAGATTCAATTCTGAAGCCGGTTTCATCGGGTGTATGGACGGTTAATTATCCGGAATTCAAGACAAAGACGAGCGGGAAACCGGTATCATCATAATGGATTTGTCTACATATAAATCATCAGGAGGAAAAAATGGCTGAGGTCGAAACAGCCCAGTTCGAAATAAACATTTCAGATAGAGCGGCACAGGAAATAAAGAAAGTGATGGCAGAGAACAATGTACCCGACACTTTCGGATTGAGAATGGGAGTGAAAGGCGGAGGGTGCAGCGGATTCTCATACGTCCTCGGCTTCGACGAGAAGGCAGCCGAGACAGACAAGGTCATCGACACTAAAGGAGTCAGAGTGTTCGTGGATGAGAGAAGCCTTCCCTACCTGTCCGGAATCAATCTCGACTACCAGGACGGGTTGAGCGGAAAAGGATTTACATTTGAAAACCCGAACGCGACAAGGACCTGCGGCTGCGGCCATTCGTTCAGTGCATAGTCTTCGTTCCGTGCGGACATCGGTGAGCACACGCGAGAAAGGGAAAAGAGCGCGCAATTTCTTTTTCGTTAGATGTCAACGGTCCAATATTTAAAAGAGAAAGGAAAAGAGAATGGCATACCAGGCCAAGAGTTACAATCACCTGATCGGGATGGAAGGATTCTCGAAACAGCTTCTCGAAAACCACTTCACCCTGTATAATGGTTACGTGACAAACACGAATAAGCTTGCGGACATACTTTCGCAAATGTTGAAGGACGGAAAGACCGGAACGCCGGAGTACGCGGAGTTGAAGAGAAGGTTCGGCTGGGAATTCAACGGGATGAGGCTTCACGAGTTTTATTTCGACAACCTTGGAGGGAAGGAGCCCATAGCCGGTAAATCGGCTCTCAATGCCGCGCTCGAAAAACAATATGGAAGTTATGCAAACTGGGAAACCGATTTCAAGGCGGCCGGGAGCATGAGAGGAATCGGCTGGACTCTTCTTTATCTGGACACGACAAACGGCGCGCTCTACAACGACTGGATTAACGAGCACGACATGGGACATCTCGCCGGCTGCACGCCGATCGTTGTGCTTGATGTATTTGAACACGCTTTCATGATCGATTACGGATTGAAACGGGCCGATTACATCGCAGCGTTCATGAAGAACATAAACTGGAAAGAAGCGGCGGCCCGCTACGATAAGGCGCACTAATAGGAATCAAACCAAACCGGAGGAAACGATGAGATATATAAAAGTGGCAATGTTCGTCTTTGCGGCAGTGCTCGCGACCGCCACACTGAGCAGAGCGCAGGACATGAAGGACATGAAAGACATGCACATGTCGAAGGACAAGACTGCCAAGACAACTATCCAGGGCGAGGTCATTGACATGGCATGCTACATGACCAAAGGCGAAAAAGGCGCGGCTCATGCCGATTGCGCTCAGATGTGTATAAACAACGGCTTGCCAGTAGGTGTCCTCGATGCCAAAGGTCACGTGTACCTCTGCATGACGTCGACTCACAAGCCCGCCAATTCCCTTCTCGTGCAATACGCGGCGAAGCAGGTGAAGATCACCGGAACAGTCTACCAAAAAGGCGGAATGGATCTTCTTGCGGTAGACACAGTAGAGCCGGTTGGAGGCGATACGAAGTAAGCGAAAGGAATCCTATTTTAAGAAGAGGCGGCTTATCGGCCGCCTTTTTTATTGGGCGAACAAATTACATGGTGAGAGGGACAGGGAGTAATCTCAAGGAGATTTGCGATTGGGAAATTATCTATCCGGTGTTCCGCATCCCTGCGGCAATCCCGTTGACTGTTGATCTGAGGAGGTCCAGAATTGACTGCTGACTTTCGCCGTCAGTTCCCTTTTCACGGAATTTTTCGAGAAACCTGATCTGCACCAGACTGATCGGGTCTATATACGGATTTCTCAACCTCAACGAGCGCTGAAGAGATGCGTTGGAGTCCAGCAGGTTGGTCTCGCCGGTCACTTTCAACACTGCCTCGGTGGTTTTCGCAAATTCCTTTTCGATAGATTCAAAGATCTTCTCCGCATTTTTCTTTCTACTGCAAAGGCGCAGATACTCTCTCGCGATCGTCATGTCCGCTTTCACGAGGACCATCTCGACGTTATCGGTGAGGGCTTTGAAAAATTCCCACTCTTTGTACATCTTCCGGAGATTCTCCCATGAAACGATCTTACGGCGCACGGCTTCTTCCAGCGCACTCCCGTATCCGTACCAGCCGGAGATCAGCTGCCTGTTTTGGGTCCAGGAGAAAACCCAGGGTATAGACCGGAGATTTTTGAGATCAGAACCCTGGCTTCGCGAGGGTGGCCGCGAGCCGATCTCGATCCTTTCGATCACGTCGATCGGGCTCACGCGCCGGAAATATTCTAGAAATGAGGGCTGAGCAACGAGCCTTCGATAGTGCTCCATGGCAATGTCGGAAATCTTGCCGAACTCCCTAAGGTACCTGTCACTGTAGTTTTTTTCGCCGGATTTATATCGTGCCGTCGACATCATGACCGCCGAAGTCATAAGCTCGACATTCCTAATCGCGAGTTCCGGCATCGAGTATTTCATGAAGATCATTTCGCCCTGCTCGGTGATCTTTATTTTGCCTTCGATTGTCCCGGTAGGTTGAGAAAGTATTGCCTGGTTCAAGGGGCCGCCTCCGCGAGACACGCTTCCTCCGCGCCCGTGGAAAAGGATCAGCTTCACACCATATTTATCACAGATTTTCTTGAGATTTATCTGCGTTTTGATCAGCTCGAAACTTGACGTGACAATCCCGCCGTCCTTGTTGCTATCTGAATACCCGAGCATAATTTTCTGAGTCGATGCGCGCAGCTTCAAGTGCTGGGAGTATGCTTGGTTTCTAAAAAGCTCCTCGAGAACGAGATGAGCCCGTCTCAAGTCTTCAATGGTCTCGAAGAGAGGAAGGATGTCGACTCTCGTGCTGGTGATCGCCCCATCTTTGACCTTCACGAGACCAGCCTCTTTCGCGAAAAGGAGAGAGGTCAGCACATTGCTCGCCACAGAGCTCATGCTAATGATATAATCCTCCGATGCCTCCTCTCCTGCCTCTTCTTTACCGAACCTCATCGCTTCAAATTCCGATAAGACTTCGTCTGTAACATGGTGATGAACCATATCGGAGTTCACCAGCGGTCTGACCTTGAGCAGCTCCGCCGTCAACAGGCGAGTCTTGGCATCCTCACTCCGCTTTCCGAAATCACCATCGACTTCCGCAGACCTGAGAAGTTCTGTCACGGCTGTCAGGAGCACCGACGCATCCTGGCGAACATCGAGAGAGGCGAGGTGAAATCCGAACGTCTTCACCTTATAGATAAACGGAAGGATCTGCGCCTCCGCGATCACTTCGCCTTTATTCTCGACAAGGCTATCGTACATCATTTGTAAATCGCGAAGCAGCTCGTCCGCTGATTCATATCCGGACTTCTTTCCTTCTAACGCGTTCTTCAGTTTGTTGTAGATCAGGAACACCTTCACCCTGTAGATTTCCGATTGATCCTTCAGGTCGCTCTCTTTAACCTGCGCGGAGAGTTCCTCGATGTCGGCCTTTACGGAGTCCGACAGCTCGCGGGAAGCGCCTACGAGCCTGGTTGAAGTGCTCATGGTATCGTACAGCGCGTCTGTGTCTTTGCTATACAACGAGAGTATTTGCCTCTTATGAAGAAGGAAAGTGTTTCTCGTAACTTCAGCCGTGACAAAAGGATGGCCGTCACGGTCGCCGCCGATCCACGATCCGAATTTGAAAACCACCGGCGCTGCCAGCTTCGAGCCGAACACGCTTTCAATCGTCCTATTCAGGCGGTCGTAGAAGACGGGGATCGAATCATATATGACCTCCCTGAAGAAGAACAATCCGCGCCGAATTTCATCGTTCACTGTGACTTTGTTCTGCCTGATTTCATTCGTCTGCCACAAAGTCGTGATCTCAGTGTGGAGTTGTCTCCTCAGGTCGGCGAGCTCGTCAGGCGTGAGCGCCACCGTTTCGCGGCGTAGAAGCAGCGTGCTTATGTTGAGGATTTTCTTCAGTATGGTCTGGCGAGTCGCTTCAGTCGGATGTGCCGTGAACACGGGCACTACATTCATATCGGTCAACAGCTGTTTCACGAAATCGAAGGAGTGCCCTTCCCGTGACAGGTTAGTTATCGCTTCATCCATGGAGCCCCGTTGAGCCGTACCGTCGGTCAACGCATGGGCGCGCTGTCGCCGTATCTTGTGCACTTCGTCAGCCGTATTGCTAAGGAGAAAATAGAACAGAAAGGCGCGAACTATCTTGCTTGCCTTCTCAATGTCCAGCGAGTTGATGAGAGAGTCGATCTCGAGTTTAGTCTCGAGCGAATGCTTTGACCGGAGCGACTTGGTAAGGGCCCGAAGTTCCTCTTCAAGGTCGAAGAACTCTTTCCCCTCCTGCTCAATCAGTACTTTTCCGAGGATCGCGCCCAGTTCCCTTATGTCCCGATGAAGAGGCGCGTCTTTCGCCGCGTCATCGACACCCCCGACGGCTCGTTTAGTTTCCTCTGATGTTTTCAAATATGTTTGTCTCAATTCTTCCTGCATTTCCGCCATCGGGTCAATCAATAATTTTAGAATAGATTTATACTGACTCTGAAGTCATTACTAACGATCACGAACCGGACAAGAGCGATGCGATCTTTATGGCCGCCGTCTCTGATCTCAAACGGGATTTTCCCAATGAAAGTTCTGCATATCCATTTTCCTTGAAGAAGGCTATTTCTTCATCTGTGAACCCGCCCTCGGGCCCGATTAGCGCGACAACGGATGTTTGATTTGCCAACTGTCTTATGAAAGGTTCGGCAGGATCGCGTGATTTTTCATGGAGGACCACTCTTACGTTATACTCCCTGTCCCGTGCGACTAACTGTTCCATGTCATCGATCTTGACAATCGTAGGTATTCGGCTCTGTAGCGATTGTTTCATCGCCGATCTTGCTATTGCATCGAGTCGGGAGAGTCTCGGTCTGACCTTCTCGCTTCTCTTCGAAGGGAATAGCAGGAATCCGGCAGCTCCGATCTCGGTACATTTCTCTACAGCCGACTCAATCTTGGAGACGGGTTTTAGCATAGAAAGACCGATCCAGAATTTTCTCGCGGGCGAGTTCAGGTCCTGATACTCCTCTTCAATTTCACAAAGAGTATTCTCCCTGTTTATCTTCCGGATCGTACAGAGACAAGTGGTCCCATTTCCATCGGTCGCCAGGACGTGGTTGCCCGGCTTAACCCGCAGGACTCGTGATAAATGAAAATGCTCTTCGCCTTCGAGCACGATCGTCCCTTTTCCGGGTGGACCTGGAGAGCGATTTTCTATTCGATAGATGAACTCTTCCATCAGCTTGCGTTCAGAGGTCCTTGAGGGAACTTCTCCCCTGCTTCACCTGGAATGGCAGGGTGGCTTCGAAGACTGGCGCGACACATATGGATCGATCTCAGCACGCCGGCTTTTGACAATTTCGATTTGGATTTCGCTGAAGCCGTCACGAGAGTCTTCAGCGTAGAGACCAAGCACGCAACTAAGACGGCGGTCGTCTCGGTCATGATCAGAGTATGGGGATCTTGATTACCGCCTTTGTCCCTGCGCCATCTGAGGAGGACAATTCCAGCTCACAGTGATTGATTTCGGCGAGACCTTTGGCAATATAGAGGCCGAGTCCCGCGCCCTGCTGCTGCTGCTTTTCTTTATTCACCTGGTAAAATTTATTGAAAGCCTTGGGCAACTCCGTCTGCGGAATCCCACACCCGGTGTCAAAGACCTCGACCGTAGCAAGATCCTGTTCGCGCAAAGCACGGACCGAGACCTTGCCGGTTTGCGTGAACTTCACGGCGTTGGAGAGGAGCCTCCCGATCATATCGCGGACGAGCGTGCACGAAGCTGTCACGTACAGTTCGTTCGGGAGTTCCATTTCAAACCCGAGCTTCTTTGCTGCTGCCTCCGGCGCATATTCATTCTTGAGCGACACGAGGGTGTCTCGCAGGTTAAATGTCTTCTTGTCCGAGTCGTAAAACATTCGCGTATGTCCAGAATCTATTTGTATGGTCTCCAGAAAGTCGTCCATAAGATTCTTGAGCCGGTCGCCGCCATGGTGGATCAGGTTCGCGAATTCCTTGAGCTCACTTGTTGTAATCTGGGATGCGTCGCTTCCGATGATTTCCGAGAAACCAATTATATACGTCAACGGCGTATTGAGCTCGTGCGAAAGAGTTGAGAGAATCTGTTCCCTCAAAGTATCGAACTCGTTCTCCATTGCGCTTCGAAGCGATGCGGCGCGCTTGAGCTTGCCGCGTACGGTTGTGACAAGCTCATCGATATCAATCGGCTTTGTCAAATAATCGTCGGCCCCGAGCTCCTTTCCGACACGTACGTGATCACGGTCTGCCAGTGCGCTGAGGAAAATGAACGGGACCGTCCTAAGATCTCCCATCGCCTGTACCCGTTCGTAGAATTCGAACCCGCCCATCTGGGGCATATATATATCGCTTATAATGAGATCGGGTTTATTCGATTCGAGGAGTTCCAGCGCTTCCACGGCGTTCTTTGCAGCAAGAGTGCGGTATCCTTCGTTCTCAAGGATCGTGCAAAACAATTCGAGGTTTGCTTGCTCGTCATCGACGAGCAAAATGAGAGCAGACTTAGGCATCTCTTTAGGTTCGCTCTACTTCTGCGGCTGGGACTGATCCGGCATCTGCGGAACCTGCTGGGTCGGAAGGTTCTGCGAGCCCTGCTGTTGAAGCATGCTCTTCTGCTGGTTCGAGACTTTGTTCGGAAGGAAAAACAAGTTTATCAGAAACGCGAGCCCGATGAAAACAGATGCGAGGATTGTCGTCATTCGGGAAAGTATGTCCGCGGTCTTCCTGACGCCGAACATGTTTCCGAAACCCGCGCTAGCGCCGCCGAATGTACCTGCAAGGCCTCCTCCTTTACTGGACTGCATAAGCACCACTACCATCAGGAGAATGGCCACCATAAGATCAACAACTACAAGGAAAGTGTACAAACGTTCACCTCAGTTTTGCATAAAATTTATCGTTTGCGTGGAAAAAATGCAACGGCCAGTCGCTCACGAGCACAATCCGAAACGGCTTGTCATCCCTTTCCGGGACGATTAGCCATTAAATCTTCGGACGATCGACCGCGGGGTTCCCTGCTCCAGACAAGCGGGTTGAAGTTCGTATCCCGATCATAATAATCAGAGTTTTCGTTTCTTTTCAGAAAATTCACAATCCCATAAGTCAGCGGTGTGGCTGCGGCCTCGTAAAATGATTTTACGAGCCACTGGGACACAATGAGGTCCAATACTGCTCCCGCCGGCACTATTCCTGCAAATGCGAGCGAGACGAATAATGCGGAGTCGGCGAACTGGCCTACAAGCGTAGATCCTATCGTGCGAGTCCAGAGGTACCTGCCGCGAGTCGCGATCTTCATTTTCGCTAGGACAATGGAATTGAGAAATTCGCCGAAGAGGTACGCTACGAATGAGGCGGCGAGTAGCCGGGGAGTGAATCCGAAAATGGCAGAGTAAGCTTTCTGAGAAGATTCGGATGAACCGAGGACGTTCCATATTGGAGCGGCGGGCAGATATATGGAAATGCATATTGCGACGACCGCGAGAAGATTACAGCCGAAGCCGATCCAGATGACTTGTCTCGCCCGCGAGTAACCATACACTTCGGTAAGCACATCCCCGAAGATGTAAGAGACTGGAAATAGAATGACGCCTGCGGGAAGGAAGACGGGGCCGACGGAAAAGAGCTTGACCGCAATGATGTTCGAAATGACAAGAGTAGTCACAAACACCGCGGCGATTGCGGGAAGCCAGCGCTCTGTTCCCGTCCTATTCATCGCTTGCCGTGTTCCGCCACAACGCTGATCGCGATTCCGCCACGGACCGCGAAGTCGGCAGTCAGTTTGCACCAACGCGGTGAAAGCGCGTCGACGAGGTCATCCAGTATGACGTTCGCGAGATGCTCGTTAAAGACACCCTCGTTACGGAACGACCAGAAATAAAGCTTGAGCGACTTTGATTCTACTATCTTCCTGTCGGGAATGTATTCGATCTTTATCTTCGCAAAGTCGGGCTGCCCTGTCGCGGGACAGACGCACGTAAACTCGTCCGTCGTCAGGGTGACCACATAATCCCGGGTGGGATGGTGATTGGGAAATGTCTCCAGTTTCCTCTCAGGAACTCCCTTCTTTCCGAGCAACGTCAGATCCGCAAGGTCGGTCGGTTTAGTCATTCCCGCGATCCGTGTGTTACCCTTTTGTTTCTTTTCCGCCATATTGATCCTATTCTTTTCGATAAAAGTATCCACCGTCGAGGACGGCACTCGAAATTTAAGACCGTTCCCAGATAGAAGCCAGATTAGATAGAGTAAAACGCGTGGGTGCTCGGAGAAGGAGACGTGGTGAGGGGCTTTTGATAAGGTGGATTAATTCAAGGGACTCGTACCTTCACCACAACCTTGACGACTTCCCTTGGAGAATCGAGAGCAATTCCCGGCATGTGGCATTCACCTGGATGGAACACCGCAAATGTTCCTTCCTTGAGCATCAAGAAATCTCCGTCACCTTTCAAAGTGACGATGTCTTTTTCTTCGTTATATTCTTCCGCGATGGTAAGTCTTTCCGCCGGTGCCGACCCGATCTTTTCTATACCGCTCGCCACATAGTGCACGTCCGTAAATTTGCGATGTGATTCCCAGAGACTTTTGCCGCGCGGTTTACTCGAATACCGACCCACGACGGCATATATGTCCTTCCCTCGAATTTCATAGTTCCCATCCTGAACTTTAGAGAAATCAGTTCTCCTCAAATATTCGAGAGCGGTCCTCAGGTCCTCATTGATGCAAAAGTATCTCTCACAGCATTTCAGACTATCCATAATCATATCGGTTCTCCTTTTCTCCGGTTCGGCATTTGACAAAACCTCAGGATCATCCTCTCAACGAAGCACGCAGGAGCCGGCAGATCGGAACGCCCGGCTCCTTCTCACGAGGGTGATAACGCTGTCACCAGCCTTTTACAATTTGAGAAAAGCATTCGAGGCCGCTGGAGATTACACTTCCATATCCATGGCCGGGACGAGTCCAGGCACCCGCGAGAAAGAGATTTTTGATTGGTGTGTCGTGCGGCAGCCTGTTGTTCCCGGAGTTATCTACCGTCTGGTCCCACCCATAAATTGCTCCGCGATAATTCCTCGTATAGCGCACATTCGTCAGCGGCGTTCCGATTTCTTTCACCTCGATCGCGGCAGATAAACCGGGAAGCAATGTCTTTTCTGCCTTCTCAATCAGGATGTCAGCAATTCTCTCTTTTTCTTTCCGGTACTCAGTTTTATTACCGTTGAAATAATCCGATTCGTACGGTTTCCAGTGCTCGTATCCCTCGATTGTCAGGATGTTCAGAGTATTTTTCCCCTCAGGTGAATAGCCTTTGTAAATGTTGTCATAAAGAGAAACCGCGAAACCGGGATTATCCATGTTGCAGTTGACAGCCGACAGATAATCTCCTTCGATGTCGTACGATGGGTTGAAGAATATTTCCGAATCTTTCACGCCCGACCTACCGACAACATCATCTTTGAGTCCGAGAAAGATTTGAAAGCTCGAGAGACTGACGCTATACTTATCGAGTTTCTCCAAATATTCTTTGAGATACACCTCTTCATTCATCATTTTTCTGAACGTTTCATACGGGCTTGCATTTGAGACAACAACCTTTGACATGAATTTCTCGCCGGTCTGAGCCGTAACTCCGCATGCCGCATGATCCTTCAGGACGATATTCTCGATGCGCGTACTCAGCATTACCTTTCCGCCGTGAGCATCGATGTAACGAGCGAGAGCGTCGCTGATTTTCTGAGACCTTCCAATCGGATAATAGCCGCCCTGTGTCAAATAACCGATCGCAGGGAGAGCGTAGTAAAAACTCACGAGCTTCGACGGGGGGAGTCCATAATATCCCCATTGCGCGGACACAATCGCTTTCAGTTTTTCATCTTTCAACCTCGCGTCGACCATATTCTTCCAGGTCTTATTGTAGAACGCGAAGAGGTACGGAAAATCGGTCGGGAATCTACTCATGTCGATTTGGCCGTGCGCATTAGAAAGCTTCACGATATCGTTAGTCAAACCCTCCATGTCTTTGAACAATTCCCTGATCCCGTCTTTTTCCTGCGGGTAATAATTCTGGAGCATCTTGATATAGGCTTCGATGTCTTTTTGCGGGACTCTGATATCGTGTTCCGGGAAGATCACCCTGTACAGATTAGGATGCTGGACGAATTCCACATCAGTGATTTCTGGAAATCCCGAAATGAGATTGTACACTCCATTTCTTTCACCGACGCTCGTCGAATGTAGAGAAACGTCGAATGTAAATCCGCCAGGGCGCTGGAATGTTGTCGCGTAGCCGCCTGGACGATCATGCTGTTCAACAACGAGCACTTTATATCCCTGTCTCGCGAATGCGGCGCCACAGCTGAGTCCCCCGAGTCCTGACCCGATGATTATCGCGTCATACTCGTCTTCCTTCAGGAATGCTCCCGTGGCCCTGGGGAGAGAACTCCAATCGAGCGCCATGAGGGACGCGCCCCCGATAACATATTTCAGGAAATCTCTGCGATCGACTTTGCCACTTCCCACTTCACACCTCCTGTTCCCGGTTGATTCAAAAACATACCGCTGACGAAAATCAAATCACGACTCTACTGAGTTTAATAATTTGCAGATCATCTTGCAAATTTGCCGAGCCGGGTAGTGAAGATTAGAAACTGCTTTAGGCAGTTAACAGCGATGCATTCGTGAAGGCTTACAGAAGATTCATTGGTCCTCCAAGAGAAGAATCGGGCGACCTCGAAATGACAAATAAGAAATGAACCTTCATTCCGGGGAGCTGTTCCAGTACCGCCCCGGTGACGACGAGGAATCTTTTAGAGTACTCATCAACCAGTCTTTTCTTGTGTACTATAGAACTCTAATCCACTTTTCTGGCGACCGGATACGTAACATCGGTTCACCTTTTGATTTTATGTCACGGGATTTCTATAATTGACTGCGATGAAGAAAGAAGATCATTCCGTTTTTGAACTCTCGAAAAAGACTTTGAACCGACTGCGGATCGGCACATGCAGCTGGAATTACCCTGAATGGGAAGAAATTGGAATATATTCTCAACAGCAGAAGAGGCACTACGAATATCTGCCCGAATATTCCCAACACTTCAACACAGCCGAAGTAGACCAATGGTTTTGGAGTCTCGACTCACCGGATTCCGTCAGGCTTCCGAGAAAGGACGACGTGGAAGCATATAACGATCTGACGCCGGACGATTTCAAGTTCACTGTCAAGGCGCCGAACGCGGTCACGCTCACTCATTTCTACAAACAGGCCGACAAAAGATATGCGGAGAAACCCAACCCGCATTTCCTCAGCGAAAAAGTGATGGATGCTTTTCTAAAGGCGCTAAGTCCGCTGAAGAAGAAAATCGGGGTGATAATGTTCGAGTTCGAATACCTGAATCGAGAGAAGATGCCATCCATGTCGGCATTCTTCGACCATGTGGGACCTTTCCTCGACAAATTGCCGGATCAATTCAATTACGGCATCGAGACAAGGAATCCGAATTATCTAAAGAATGAATATTTCGAATTTCTAAAATCACATCACACGGGACACGTGTTCGCGGACGGGTACTACATGCCTCCGGTTGCGGCGGTGTTCGAGGAGCATGGCAAGTCGTCGCTCCCGACCAAAACCGTGGTGATCAGACTTCTGGGTGCCGATCGTCAGGGCATCGAGAAAAAGACAAGGAAGAGATGGACGAGGATAGTCGATCCAAGGGATAAGACACTCAAAGAGATTTCAGAATTTGTCGCGAGATTGATACCGGAGAAGTTCGATGTGTACGCCAACTTCAACAATCATCTTGAAGGCTCAGCTCCGCTCTCGATCTCGAAATTCGTCAGCTGGATGAAGAAGTTGGATTTTTAATTCGCATCCAGCAGGAAGTCCCGCCTTAAGAGAAAAACTGTTCCTGCCCGACCAAATCGAAGATTTATTTCTCCATGCCCGCTAGTTCTTGCGGGTGCCGTCCGATTCGGTTTTGAACTGGGCAGTAGTGGCCTGGAGCTCATCGGCCATATGGGCGAGTCCGGAAGCGACCCTTCCCACTTCCTCGGCTTCGTGCGTCGCCCGGTCGGTTTTCTCCGAAATATCGTTTATAGTCGAAGCGTTCTGCTCCGTTATGACTGCGACATTATTTATCATCGCAACCGTGTGGCTCACACTCGCGCTGAGCTCCTCAGTAGAACTCATGTTCTGATCGACAACCGCCGAGATCTTCTGAATCGATTCCAGCAGACGGGACATGATACGTGCTACCGAATTATTAGCGTCGGCCATCTCCGCTATTCGCTTATTCATGTTTTCGGATGAGTTCATCAATTTTCCAATTGCCTCGCCCGACTTATTCGCGAGGACCGTACCCTCGTTGACCTTATCTACTATAAGCTTGATCGATTTGCTGGCGTCCGAAATATCGCTCTGCACTTTGTTTATGAGTCCCGAGGTCTGTTTCGTCGCGGCTGCTGAGCGTTCTGCGAGTCCCCTGACTTCATCAGCAACTACCGCGAAGCCTCTGCCGTGCTCACCTGCTCGCGCAGCCTCGATGGCCGCGTTCAAGGCGAGGAGATTTGTCTGCTCGGCAATCTCTTCAATGTTCTCTATGATTTCCTCGATTTGCTCGGATTGTTTGGCCATGCTCTCGATCTTCGAGGCAAACTCACGGACGGTCTCGTCGATCCGTTTCATCTGCTCCAGGTTCTGCATTACAGTGTCCGCACCTTCCTTTGCGGTCTTGATGGCTTCGGAAGAAGCCGCGACCACGGCGTTGGCGCTCGTGTTGGCGGAATTTGCCGTCTGAGAGATTTCAAAAGCCGATGCTGCCACTTTCTCAACGGCTGCTTTCTGCTCATGAGAATCCCGCGCTATCGTCTCAATGGCAGCGGCGATTTGCTCCATGTTCGTGCTGGCAGTGTTCACGGACGACGCCTCATCGTTGAGGCTTGTCGCCATCTGTTTAATGACATTTGAATTGTAAACAGATGCTTCGACCGACTTGTGCGCGCTGTCTGCAAGGTCGTGACTCAGGTCGAGGAGGTTTCTCGCTCTATTAATGAGTGTCGTGAACATTCCACGCAGGCTGATCGGTTCGCTGTTGAATGTCGCGACAACGACACCTTTCTCAACTGCGCGGTTGATATATGGAACAAGATTCCTGTCGAAGATTCCCGTGCTGATCGCGTCGTAGTTTTGCTCGACGCACTTCTGGATCGTAGGACCGTAAAGCTCTGCGCTCACATTTATCACGCCATTGACGTGTGACCCCTTCGTGATTATCCAGTCGACCGTCCCGTTGAATTTCTTGAGCTCAGCGCCTGCAGCGTCGACACCTTTCTTGAAAGCTGTCCAGAACTTGTCGTCTTCCCGTCCGAGAATTGCGACTCTTACCAGGCGCTCAGACTTCTTCAACGGCTTCGGGCGTCTCGCGGCCGATACGGCGGATTCGATCACCCCCCGCCCCTCCTGCCAGAATTGAGAATAATTTTCTTTCGTCACAAGCTCCATGCTGGTGTATAGTCTCGACTGGCTCGGCTGCCACCCTGCGACGATATTGTTAAAAAGATGAATAACGGGATCGTGTCCTTGCGCGAATGCATCCTGAGACAAAGTTGCTGTTATGATTCCGTCCCTTATGCTCTCTATCGTGGAGTCGGCAAGATCGTGGCACACGATCCTGATCCTTCCTGCGTTACCGGTGTCCGCAACTGCCTTCGCCACTGCACTATCACCATACGTGACATAAATGCCGCTGAGATCAGGATATTTCCTGATAAGACTCTTCATGCGATCGTATGTGATATCAAAGTTCTTGTTAGTCTCCAATGTGTCGATGATAGCGATTGAAGGAAACTGCTCCCTGAGTATCGTTGTGAATCCTTTTCGCCTTAGCTCATGACCGATAATGTCAAGTTTCTCGACAAGTACCAGCACCCGTCCTCTTCCCTGAAGAGCTTTTCCCATCGCTTCGCCGCAGGCCCGTCCTTCCAAGTACGAGTCCGCGCCGACGTAAAACAATCTCTGGCATGGCTTGTCGGTCGCTGAATTGAATTCCTTGCTGGCTTCATCAAGACTATGAATAATTGCGTTCAGGCCTTGCACCATTGCGCCAATCCTGCCGTCGACGGACATCGCAATCTTATTGCTTTCAAGCTTGATCCCCAGTGTCAGATTTCCGCGCCCCATCTCGGTTAAGGCGCGTGAAAGCGATGCGAAGTCGTTCTCTGCCATCACTTTCACTTTACCTGAAAGTATGTCCATAGGCGCGTAGACGGTGAGTCTTTCGACGACGAGCATGAGAAAGACAGTGAGAATGCTCCCGACTAATCCTATTCCCGTGAGTGTCCTCGCATTCTGCAGCGCAACGGTACCCAACTGCCCACCTGAATTA
Source organism: Candidatus Kryptoniota bacterium (assembly GCA_036567965.1). Classification (NCBI taxonomy): domain Bacteria; kingdom Pseudomonadati; phylum Candidatus Kryptoniota; species Candidatus Kryptoniota bacterium. The sequence goes on along the minus strand of DATCTN010000017.1, from coordinate 144,902 downwards.
TTGAGCCGCAGGAAACCTGAAACTTCGAGGAACAGGAAAGCTAGAAGGATCACCACTCCTAACTGGAACGAATGCCTTATGATAAAACTTCTGATACGGCCAGTCATATTTCCATCCTCTGTTAGAGTAATAGCGACATTGCCGCGGACGATCGAAAAAACATCTGACGCGAAAACAGTCCCTTGGTCACTTTTTATGTCCCGACAGCTCGGTGGGCATCATCCCAATTTCACAACTTTATATCGGATAAAATCACCGATACTTTGGCCCGTCAGCTGCCTCGCCGTATTATAGCTCATGCCAGGAAAACATTCACTAACCCGCAGGGAGGATAACGGATCGATTATTTCTCAAATTCAAACGATTTTCTTTATCTTAAATTGATAAGCTGGAGGAACGATGATTAGAAATGTCGGGACGGCGGACGCGCCGGACATTTGCAGGATCTACAACAAATACGTGCTGGCATCTACGTTTACTTTTGAAGAGGATCCTGTCTCCGAGTCGGAGATGGAGAGCCGGATATCAGAGGTCACAAAAGAATACCCCTGGCTGGTTTTTGAAGCAGATAATAAGGTTGTTGGTTACACGTACGCAAGAAGATGGCGAGATCGAGCAGCATACAAGCACTCTGTCGAAACAGGTACTTACCTTGATGCCAACTATATGGGTAAAGGTATTGGGACTGAGCTGAAGAAAGCGATGATCGACGAATTAAAGAAGCGTTCCTTTCATTCCGTCATAGCAGGCATCGCGCTTCCGAACCCCGCGAGCATCGCGCTATCTGAAAAATTCGGATTCGCAAAAGTAGCTCACTTCAAGGAGGTTGGCTACAAAATGGGAAAATGGATCGATGTGGGATATTGGGAGCTGCTCCTGTGATCTTGTCCCGAAGATTCGGACGGGCTGTCCGGATCGGAGTCACCGCTAATTGTGCGAAATAATTCCGGTTGTCTGACATTCTTAAATGCTCTCATGCAGCCGTCTCAAGCGAACAAAGTCAGGAGGAATAAAATGAAATGCGCCATAATGATATTCGTGATATTTATTAGTATTGCTGGCGCTCAACAAACCAAGATCGAGGTGAGCACTCCGACGGCGCCCGGTGATTCGCTGCCGAACAGTGCCGCCGTTCCGGAAGTGTATGCCGTCGAAAATCATTTTCAGCGAGTTGAGGTGGTTCGCCTGAAATTCGGTTCCGACCTCCTCAAGGGACTGGAAAGGATAGTTGGAGAAGAGAAGATCGTGAACGGCGTGATCCTTTCCGGGATCGGCTCTGTAAGAAGCTATCATTTTCATTGCGTGAGCAACCGTGATTTCCCATCGAGAAATATATGTGTCGATAACCCGGCCTCATCTGCGGATATAGCGTGCATGAACGGGTATGTTATCGGCGGGCGAGTTCACGCGCATATCCTCTTCTCCGATTCCGACAAAGCATTCGGCGGGCATCTTGAACCCGGGACAAGCGTATTCACGTTCGCGATTGTCACGATCGGTGTGTTGAGCGACACCGTCGACTTGAGCCGACTCGACGATAAGACTTACAGGTGAAGCAATTCACGCCGGGTACGCGGTGGGTGAGGACTCCCAGACAGGAGATGATTAGAAAAAGAAGACGGCCACTCCCTCGGTCGCCCATCGCGCCCTGACTTTCACTGTTTCAGGATAGACGGCGAAGGGATCGGCGAATTGATAAGGAAAACTCTTCCCGCTGTAGTGTATCATCTCCGGAGGATGTTGGACATAAGCGCGAACGGAATACTCTGCCGCCGGAAGACGGTTGAGGACGAAGGAGCCGTCAGGTTTTGCGAGTGTGTAAAATCTCTTGCCGCTTCTTTCAATAGCGACAACCACTATGTTCCTGCCTCTCGGCGCATCTGTTACCTTTCCGTCCAGTTCACCGAGAGTAGCAAAGTCGACTGTCCTGAAATGTTTGATGACACTAGAATCTTTTGTTATTCCGGCGGTTGAATACTTGTAGGCCAACTTCAGCGAGTACCATTCGAGAGAATTGAGATCGGAGGTAGTCACAGTATAGATGCTGGGCGCGACATGGTGCACAAATTCGGGATGGCTTTTCCCGAGACTGTCGTTCAGCGTGACTTTTACGCTGAACGAGTCAATGTCGGCGCCTGTAGGCAAGATCTGGCAGAACAGTGTATCATAAGTCAGGACACTGAATGTCGAGTCTTTGAAGTTAAATAAATAACCTGGGACATCGACAGTCGCGCTGTCTGTGGTGAATGAGACGGTATCATTTCTAAGAGACACAGGATTTAATTGAAGGTCTTTCACGCTGTCGACGGCGCTGATCAGGAATGTTCGTCCATTGGGAAGCTTTCTTACCGGAACGAGAACAACCTCTTGCTTTTCAGACTCCATTCTCGTTGCAAATGCAATCGGAACTCTTTTCGTTGTAATCGAATCAGACAGGACAAAATAATCCGGTTTAATCGAGCCTGAGTCGATAGGTTCGCTGAATTTGAGGAGGAGTGATCCGTTCTTCGTGAGGTCCGCGCTGTAAAGCTGAGGAGGGGTAGTATCTTCAGTCGTCGTGATAAAGTTCACCCCATCGATTTCACGCTTCGCCGCGGAAATGGAGATATCTTGTGTCGCCGAGGAGTACATGTCGGCCTGAGGCGCATAAGTAAAATTTCTCATGTCGTCATTGAAACAAATCAGTCTGTATTCCCCATCCGCGAGTCCCTGGAGGAAGTAGCTGCCGCTGTCGTCGGACTGAGTCACATATTGAGCAACCGACAGGAACGGTCGCAGAGTATCGATCTTACTCGTAACGGGAAAAGCTGAAACGGTATACGGCTGCGCTTTATCGGAATATACTTTTCCCGATACGGTTCCTGTGTCTACGTGCGCTCCGGTCGAGAATACAAGATTGAAGGCCCTTCCGAGCGTATTGTTTCGCTGGTCGAGTGCGGGAGCGCCGATAGTCAGTATATATGTCTGGTCTGCGCGCATCTTCTTATTGACCCTGATGATGAAATCTTTTCCGGACCAGTCGAATGAAAGTTCACGTCCACCGAACGGTGGGAAATATGTCGCACTCTCCACGCTTCTGTGATTCATGTATTTATCGAATCTAACCGTGAGCTCGTAAGAATCGAAATTGAGTTGTTTCTGGTGAGGGGAGGAGTAAACGATCTGCGGAGGGTTTTTGTCCACAGGCCCTCCCGAAGGCGGAATCTGGCCCGCGCATCCGATCAGGATAAGCGGGACAAGCATGCAGATTCGCGAAATTACTTTTGCCAAGGTTCGAAAAGTCGTGCTTCAATTCCGAACAGCGACAGGATTCTGCCGGCGATGAAATCGGCGAGGTCTTCGATCGTTGTCGGTTTATGATAGAAAGCCGGCATAGCAGGTAGAATCTGCGCGCCGGCGTCTTCCGCCGCCAGCATATTCTTCAAGTGGATCCTGTTCAACGGAGTCTCGCGCGGGACCAGGACAAGTGTCCTTCCTTCTTTGAGCGTGACATCGGCCGCCCTCTCAATCAGGTTGCTGGAGAATCCCTGAGCGACTCCGGAAAGAGTCTTCATGGAACATGGCACGATGACCATTCCATCGGTCTTGAATGACCCGCTTGAGATAGAGGAGGCAAGATCCTTGTTGCTGTGTTTTACGATTGCACCGTCAAGAACACAGTCGCCGAACTTTTCTCTGAATGCATCGAGGATCGAGGGTTTCTTAATCGGAAAGTCCGTCTCACTTTCGACCACATACAACCCGTAATCGGATATCACCAGATGGACTTCGACGCCGTTTGCCAGGAGCGCACGCACCGTATGGAGGGCGTAGATTGCCCCGCTCGCGCCGGTTATTCCGACCACAATCTTTTTTCTGTCGTCAGACAATCAGTCTAATCCTTCTATTAACGATCCTGCGCGAAAGAGAAACGAGGATCGCCATAAAGATAAACGCAAAAACATTCAGCATCAAAAGACTACCGACCCGGGTGAAAGTGAAAAGGAGGCCTGCACAGACGACGAAGGAATAGCTGAACATGAAAACCAGGTTCACACCCTCCACCGGTCCAACCCTTGAATACGGAACTGAGAACGGGAGACTGCGCTGCATCACCGAGAACCATATTGCGGACGTCTGGGTCAGTGAAAAGAAAGTCAACGCTGCCAGGCACGACACAGTAAGGTTGTTATTAAATGCGACAACAAGGAAAATTAAACAACTCATCGGCAGCTGGACGCATACCAACATCGCCTTTCGGACTCCGGCTACAAAGTTCCCGCTATCGAAAGGGGCGTTGATCCTGATGGACCATGAGGCTTCTGAATTTCTGGAGGTGAGGATGCCCTGCGAGAGAAAATAATGCACCAGGATACCTGAGACGACGACTGACGCGAAGGGGGCGATGAGCTCCGCCTGCATCGGTCCGAAGGACGTCGTGATGTCGACAATTCTTGCATGCCTGACGGACCAATAGACAGCAACCATAACCGGGGTTGACGCGACTGCGATGGTGGAGAGCCGAAAGGAAGAATTGCGAAGGAGATTGGATAGGAGCAAAATGAAGCCCGCACGTTCTTCGTCACCGTGGAGACGGATGATACCGCGAACGTGGTCGCTCAATGAAACCAGATCGAAATTCCGGCGGGAGTCGATCGTGTTGAGATGTTCCTGCAATCTTTCGAAGACCGGGAGACAGAGCGGGATCAGCAGGAGAACGGCGGAAGCAGCGGCGAAAATCCAAATCAGCGTACGACTTTCGTAATTCGACCGCAGGTCGGTTGACAACTGGAACATCCCGACGAGCGCGATGGCCGTGAACACCTGTAACAGAGTGAGTATGAGGTTCATGATTCGCCGCGGGGCCGAGGCAATCACCAGGACGATGATCAGGTAACTCGCGAATGATGTAAGCGCGGCTGCTGCGATCGCCGCCGCCATCTGCCGCGGATGGGAGGCAGCGTACGGATTAATCAGCAGGAAAGGCAATGCCAATGAAAGGATCACTATTACATCCACAACGGCTATTACGACGGCCGAGCTCACCCTGAATGCGACTGTCGGCTGGACGAAATAGAACCGCTCCAGGTCGCCGCTGCTGTAAAAAAATTTCCTTGTCTCCACAATAAGTGTGAAGAGCGCGACTCCCATTGAGACGAGGTACAAGCGACCAAATGAGGTCGCAGACATCACGTCGACTGCGGAGAAAGCAAGAAATGCACCGACGAGGAAATCCGGGGCTAGGAACTTGATAATTCCCCTTATTCCCTCGCCGCCCATCGTTTGCTTGAGTTTGAGCATGATGAAGGAAAGGACCATCACCTCAGCCTATCGGTTCCTCAGGTGTCTTCTGTATGCTCTGACCGCTTTCAAGTGTTCGTCAAATGTCTTGCTGAATTTGTGACCGCCCTTGCCGGTTGCGACAAAATACAAGTAATCCGTATCTGCCGGGTAAAGCGCGGCAAGGATCGCCTTTCTTCCCGGGTTGCAGATCGGCGTAGGTGGAAGCCCGATCCTCTCGTACGTATTGTAAGGTGATTTTATCTGCAAGTCTTTGTAATAGATCCGTTTATGTTCCCCGATAGCGTACTCGATCGTAGGATCGGCCTCAAGGGGAATATTTTTCTTGAGACGATTGTAATAGACGCTCGCTATTATGGAACGCTCTGAGTCGACTCTTGCTTCAGCTTCGACTATCGAAGCGACTCTCATGATCTGCGAAATTGAATAGCCGATTTCCCCCGCCCGAGCCCGGAGCGAGTCGTTAAAGAATTCCCTGTACTCATCGACCATGCGAGTGAGAATCTCGTTCACATCAGTACCATAGTAGAAATCGTAACTCTCCGGAAACAGATAGCCCTCGAGACTACGGGAAGGTATATTCATCGCAGATGCGGCCGAATCGCTGAGCGCGACTTGTGCGAACGCCGCCGGATCGGTTCCGAGTTCTTCATGAAAGATCGGTGCGATCTGCCTGATGGTGAGTCCCTCCGGGATCGTCACTTTTACAAGAAGGTTGCTTTTCCCCGACGCAATCAAATTCATAACCTGCAGGTCGGAAAAATGTCCTGTGAAAAGGTATTTGCCCGCCTTAATTCTGTGATCCACCGAAAAGATCTTCGCGACTATCTTGAAGAACACACGGTTCGTCACAAACCCATCGTCAGCCAGCTGAGAGTAAACTTCGTTGGCGCTCATTCCCCGGTCGATGGTGAGTACTTTGCCTTTTCCCGGAATGTAGTGAAACGGAATCGTGAAGACAGCAAAAAGGACTACGACGACAGAGGCTATAGCGGCTATCAGAATTGCAACTTTACGCCTTACCGATCCCGTTTCAAGATTGTTTAGTCGGAGGAAATCCAGTAACCGGTTCATGCCTTTGTGCCTGTTTTGAAATGAGATCCTTCTTTCTTCTGCGCTCTCACGCTCAAGCCGTCTTGATTCGTCGATGACTCTTTCGTAGACACGCTTGACAGCTTCTGAAGTGAGCGGTCCCGGATTTTCGCGGCTGACATTCTCGATGACCTGTTTCTCACGTTCAGGTGAATATACCTCGAGTCCTTCTTTTTCCTTTATCTTTCCGATATCGTCCGCGTATTTCGCACGCCTGTTGAGAAGCTTGACGATCCGCTTGTCGAGCCGATCGATCTTCTTCCTCAGCGATTTCATGTCTTTCATCTGTCAATCGCCGCTCGAAGTGTCCCGAGAAATCTAAAGGCGTAATCAGCTTCTTCTCCAGCCGGCGCATCGAGAATCTGCTGGACAAGTGCAGATCCCACAACTACGCCATCTGAATGTTTTGAGATTTTCGCGGCGGCCTCAGGAGTCGAAATTCCAAATCCGACCACAAATGGTTTTACGGAATTCTTCCTTACACGATCCAGAAATTGAACGACTTCATCACTTACAAGATTATTTCTCACACCCGTCACGCCGGTGACCGAAACGCAATAACTAAAGTATGAAGAGGACTCGCTGATCTTTCTTATCCGATCATCCGTTGAGGTCGGCGCCATCAGGAAAGTGATGCTTAACCCGGCGGACTCGATCTTGTTCTTGACTTGTCCCGATTCTTCGAGCGGCAGGTCCGGTATTATCAAGCCGTCGGCACCCGCGTCCCGGATCTCCTGCGCAAAATTATCGCCAATGCCGTTAATGAACGAATTGAAATATCCCATTAAAATGATAGGCAGTTCTGACCTGCGGCGGATTTCTCTTAGCGTTCGAAGTATCGATAACGCGTTGGTTCCGTTCGCGATCGATACTTGAGATGCTCTCTGGATAACCGGCCCGTCTGCCAACGGATCACTAAATGGGACACCGAGTTCGACAAGATCGACTCCTGCTCTTTCCGCCGCGGCAAGCATCCCGACAGTGACACCGGCATTGGGGAATCCGGGAATGATGTAGGCACTCAACACTTTCTTCCGCAGGGTGCCAGCACCGTTCCCCGCGAAGAGTCGTGATATTCTATTCAAACTGCATTTCCAGGGGTAAATTCGGCACCGGCTTCAGACTCAGGTCCGTGATCATCCCGTACTTCCTGTACTTGAAGTCGGCGGCAATACCGATCATCGCGGCGTTGTCCGTGCAATAAAGTGGTCTGGGAAAATATGCTTTTGCGCCGATGGATTCGGCGCGCGAGACGAGCGTACTTCTTAATTCCCGATTGGCCGCGACTCCGCCCGCCACTGAAATCGAGTTCACGCCATAAAGTCGGGCGGCACTTATGGTTTTCTCGACGAGGACTTCAACGACCGCCCGCTGGAATGAGGCACAAATATCTTTGACGAGCTTCTCGTTTTTATTAGGTGGATCGTACCTGAGTTCTCGAAGCAGGTACAGGACACTTGTCTTTATTCCTGAGAAACTGAATTCGAACGAATCTCCGTTCATAAACGAGCGCGGGAATTTAAAGGCGGTTGGGTTTCCCTCTTTGGCCAGTTTATCGATTATCGGACCGCCGGGATATCCGAGTCCAAGCAGTTTAGCGACCTTGTCGAATGCCTCGCCCGCCGCATCGTCTCGTGTCTGACCTAGAAGCTCGTGAACGTACGGTTCTCTAACATGAATGAGCATAGTGTGTCCGCCGCTGACGATCAGTGCGACGAAAGGGAATTGCGGCTTGTCGTCTTCAAGGAAGCTCGAGTAGAGATGACCCTCCATATGATTTACACCCACCACAGGAATGTCGCGTGAGGCGGCGAACGCTTTAGCAAAACTCAATCCCACTATGAGCGAGCCGGCAAGACCCGGGCCATAAGTTACCGCAATACCCTGCACCTCTTCTTTCGGGATAGCCGACTTCCTGAGTGCTTCTTCGACCACAGGGACTATCAATTCTACATGAGCGCGAGAAGCGAGCTCGGGCACAACGCCGCCGTATTCGGTGTGAACCAATTGAGATGAAATGACAACGGACTTCAGCACGCCGTCCTGAAGTACTGCGGCAGAACATTCGTCGCACGATGTCTCAATGGCCAGTATATTCACGTTTAAATAATAAACTTAAGAATAAACATTTACAAGCTTGAATATATGACGTGTTAGCAGATTTGATCGCATAATGATCCATGACAGTCGCTGTTCAGTTGTGCGCCACATTGAATCGCCAGCATTTATCCCGCAGTATTCTTTTTGAATCTGACCACAGAGCCACGAAGGCCAGTGAGACACACAGACGAATTGATATCTTCGTCGTGTCTACGCATTCTGTGAGACTTCGACTGGTAATGCAATCGGTCTATCGCGGTTCAATTCCGAAGTCGGAAGAAACCAGGAACCATAAGATTGAGAATGGCCCGGTATCCGCGATTTGATTTTCCAATCATCATTAATAATTATTTATATTCTCCGGAGATCGATCTTTTGTTAAACTCGATGCGTTATCTTTTTGTCCATAATTTCAAATGACGGACAAACAAAATCGATAAAGTCCGAAGAAAGGAGCACCATCATGAAGAGATCGATATTAATCTTGGCTACCTGCCTTGCGTTAGGAGCGGCAGGAGTCGCGAAAGCCCAGGATCAACCTGGACAGCAACCGGCGAAAAAACCGGGAGAAGTTACGAAGCGTCAGATAAATCAGCAAAGACGAATCAAGCAAGGCGTTAAGAGCGGACAGCTCACCCCGCGAGAAACCCGGAACCTTGAACGTCAGCGGGGGCGCATACAGCGGAGAAAGATGGTCGACAAGGCGAAAAACGGCGGGACGCTGACGAAGAAAGACAAGGCGCAGCTGAACCGGATGGAAAATCGCTCAAGTCGAAACATCTATCGGAAGAAGCACAATGCGAGGATTCAACACTAAGGCAATCCAAGATCGCGCGTTTTTTCTCCACTCACGGGATAAAATCTGGGGACGGTTCCTACTTCAGCAGCATCATTGCCCTGCTGCTCTGGAAGCTGCCCGCGGTCATGCGGACATAGTAGACTCCGCTAGAAAGTCTTGACGCATCAAATGCCACTTCGTGTCGTCCGGCGTCTAGCACAGCGTCCACCAGAATCGAAACGCGCCTTCCAACCGAATCGAATATAACAAGAGAGACTTTCTCACGCGATGGTATACTGAACCCGATCCTCGTTCCCGGATTGAACGGGTTCGGGAAATTCTGCTCGAGCCGGTATCCGGTCGGTTGGCCCGGAGAATTTTCCACGCCGGTCACTTCGACGCTGTCGAGAACGACCACGTAACCTCTGTCTGTGTTTCCGGAAAATTTTGTGCAGAGGATTTCGGCACCCGGGTCGTAATAAAAGCCTGAGCTTTCGGCTTCGAGCGAATCGTAGGTCGGAAACTGCTGCATCGCGACGCTTCCGAGCAAGACCTCGGCAGGAAGATACGACACTTTGTGGATCTCGCAGAGATAGACGCGGTTAAAAGATTTTCCGCTGTAAGTTCCGACCGCGGGCCCGATCGAGATACTGAATTCCTCTGCGTTTGAAGTACCGCTCCACGTGCCCTCAAACTCTGTCGTGGAGAAGTAGCCGGCCTGATAAAGAGGCGAGCTTCCATCATCTTCGTAGAGCTCGAATGAAGAAGCGACGGTGGGATCGGGATAAATCGCGAGCAACAGAGTGTCGGCGGAATACTCTCCGATATAATCAGGAACGGGTTGCATCGGGATTATGCTTCCCGATTTTACAAGAAGCGGCACCTGGTCGATTGGGGCAGGGACAGTGACAGTGGTGCCTCCACTGTAAACCTTGTCACTCCAGTAATCGATCCACTTCCCGGCGGGCAGATAAAAACTCTGGCTCGTCTGACCTGACTGCACGACGGGCGATACTATGAAGTCATCCCCCCACATGTAGGCTGAACTTTCGTTGTAAACATTCTGATCGTCTGGAAATTCGAGTGCAAGCGGTCTCGCCAATGGCATCCCGGCGAGATAAGTTTGGTGAGCCGAAGTGTAGTTGTAGGGAAACAGCGCATAACGCAATCTGATCAGCTCTCTGACTATGTTTTCAGTCGCCGCGCCGAAGGTCCACGGCTCGGTCCCGTTGTCGCCGTCGTACCCGTGTGCGCGCATCACTGGACAGAACGCGCCGAATTCCATCCATCTCGTGTAGAGTTCTGCCGAGGTCGAACCCGCATCGAACCCGCCGATGTCCGAGTTCTGGTATGCAATTCCCGACATACCCATGTTCAGAAGGAAGGGCAGCTGCACAGCGAGACCTCCGAATGTTTTCGAAACGTCACCCGACCAGGTAACCGTGTTGAACCGCTGGATTCCAGCGTAACCCGACCGGGTGAGGTTGAAAAGTCTGCGGCTCGGGTAATCAGCGTTAAATCCATCAAAGAGAGTTTTCGCCCAGAGAAAATCGTAAATGTTGTGAATTGCCGTATCGGATCCCAAGCTGAAATGCATGTCGGAATAATCGCGTTCAGGTTCTCCGAGGTCCGTCCACAAGCCGGTAACTCCGGTTGAGAAGATCGACTCATACTTGCTCCACCACCACGCCCTCGCGCTGTCATTTGTAATGTCGAGCAGACCGGCGTTGCATCCGCACGACCACCAGCCGCCAAGAACATAACTCTGGCCCGAACCGTTCTTCGCAAGATAACCGCCGGCGTCGGCAGCGGAATAATTTGCGGAACTCTGGATGATGTATGGTTCAGTTATGACGATGGTTTTGAATCCCTGGCTGAGAAAATTCGACGTTATCAGCGACGGATCTGGCCATAGCGAAGTGTTCCATGAAAGATCGCCCATATTTTGGAACCAGTACAGATCGAGTATGATCGCATCGCACGGGATACTATCTGTCCTCATATGCTGGATCATTGCTTCCGCATCGGACTCGTTCCTGTAGCCGAACTTCGATTGAATGTATCCGTATGCCCACGCAGGAAGAAGCGGTGCCCTTCCTGTGAGCCATGTGTATCCTGCCAGGACCTCCGCCATCGACATTCCGTGAATGAAATAATATGAGAGCTCGCCGCCCGACGAGGTGTACGTAAGGACGTTCGGCAATGATTTGCCGATATCGAAATGTCCTCTGTATGTATTATCGAAATAAACCCCATAATCGTCCGTCGATACGACGAACGGGACATTGACGTTCATTGTTGACGGAGGCGGCGAGCTGTAACCGCCAACCTGCGTGTTATAGCTGTCGAACGCCAGTCCGCGTAAGTCCAGACGGATCCCGCGTTCACCCGTGCCGTAAAAGTGATCTGTCGACTGGAATGAAAAATTTGCGAGCCTTGAAGCCGATGCATTTCCAACTCCCCCGCCGGACGGTTCGAACAGGAGAAGCTTGTTGGTCACTTCATAGAACGAGACCCTTACCGGATATTTCGCGACGACCACTCTCAGCGCCGCGGTCGTCATTGTCACGCTCGAGTCGCCTTCAGAAATGTAAAGGGACACGTAAGTCGACGTATCGCGGATAACAATGAGCGACGAGTCGATCTTCGTGGAAAGAGTCGGGAGGTAATCGACCCGCACTATGTCCGAAGTGTAAAAGGTTAATCTCAACGCTGATGGTCCAGCCTGCACGGTTATCGCCTTCCCGGCCGCCGTAAAAGAAGTGAAGTTGCTCAAGTATGTTTGCGCCTTAAGGCCGGTCGATGACAATAGTAGTGCTGCCCCAACAAACGCCATCGCCGCGAATATCTTCTTTAACATTCGCCCTGCCCTGCTGATAGATTCCCATTCGAGATCCGTTTCATGTTCTAAAATATAGTCATTAACCTGACATGATTAGAGTCCCCGGTGAAATGGAATTATATCCGATGTTTCTTATTTTGTCGTCGTTAAGGAATGTCGAATCAAGCTCTTTTCCGAAAAAGGTGAATAAATGAGGATCAAATCCACTTCCAGGAATTTTGCAGCATTTCTTGAGCTGATATCGTTTCTCGTCGTGGCCCCGATAATTTTCGCAGCCATGTCGCCGGCAGTAGCTGTATCCGGATCGCCTCAAGGAAACAAAGCACTCGTACTGATGTGTCTGTCGGCCCACCCGGACGATGAGGACGGCGCGACATTGGCATACTACTCGCGCATCCGTCACATAAAAGCTTACAGCATATTCTATACGAGAGGCGAAGGCGGCCAGAACGTTACTGGACCGGAACTCTACAACGAGCTCGCTGAACTTCGTACTGAGGAAACGATGAGCGCAGCAAATATACTCGGGACACAAATTTATTTTCTGGGCTTCTCGGATTTCGGATTTTCAAAGACTGCTAGAGAGACTTTCAGAATGTGGGGCGGCAAGGACAGCGTGCTTTCGAGAATCGTTTATATGATTCGCGCCTTGAAACCCGATGTCATCATAACCAATCACGATACAATCACGACACTGCCAAACCGACAGCACGGCAACCACCAGGCTGTCGGCATTACAGCATTCGAAGCATTCGACAAAGCTGCAGACCCGACCTATCATCCTGAACAGCTCGGTCGTGGAATCACACCCTGGCAGGTGAAGAAACTTTATTTCAGAGTCCTGAACGAATCGAAATTGAAAGACGATTCACTTGTCGGAATAGATACCGACAAACGTGTCGGATCGCGAACAGTCCAGCAGATTGCCTGGGACGCACTCAAGCAGCACAAGACCCAGGGAATGGATCTACTCGACTTTAAAGATCTTCCGGATGTATTTCGTCGGCCCGTTTACAAGCTTGTCAGGCAGGATATGAACTATCCATACGATGCCCATGATTTGTTTTCAGGTCTGCATCCCACGGCTCATCCCCCGGCCGAGCTCCCCGCGAGATACTCAGTCGTGCTGAATCCGTTTTCCATTTTTGTTTCTCCGAAATATTCCTTGATCCGTAAACAGGATACAACCGGCGGTGGGTATGAGTTAAAGTTTCATCTGGATACTTTCAACCACACTGGAAAGTATCTCGAGTTCAGTCTCATCATAATCTGGAGCAGGCAAAGACTTTACGTCGAGCACCAGGTTCTGGGAACACAAGTGCGAGACGGCCTGTCAGTAACCGTAGACTTGCCTGCTGCTGTAGCCGACAACGACTCATTAGTTTTCAATGCTGTTCCGCACCTGAAGGAGGCAATACCCGGTTTGACTACGATGAGCGATGTCGCCTATCTGAAGACTGTCAGCGCAAAATTCGATTCGAGCGACTACATCGGGTTGGTTGGCACATACGACAACACGCTTCAAAATGTCCTCGAGGAATTCGGAGTGAAGCACGAGATGATCGACTCATCGACACTCGCTACGGGCGACCTCGGCAAATTCACCACGATCGTGCTCGACATAAGAGGATATCTCTACAGGTCCGACCTTGTTAAATACAATTCCAGACTCCTTGATTACGTTAGCAACGGTGGAAATGTAGTCTGCTTTTATAACAGACCACCCGAATGGGACGGACACAACTATGCGCCTTACCCGATTGGCGTCACGGAGGAGCGTGTAACTGAAGAAGACAGACCGGTGACAATACTCGATCCGACTAATCAGCTGTTCCACTACCCGAATGAAATTTCAGCTTCAGATTGGGACGGGTGGGTGCAGGAACGGAGCATATACCTCCCGAGCGGCGACACTGCGCTCACTTCAGCCAAATATGAGAGACTTCTCGCGATGAGCGACGAGGGTGAGACGGAGCCCTCGACTTCTCTTTTGTGGGCAAGATATGGCAAGGGGAGCTACGTCTATACATCACTCGCATTATACCGGCAAATCAAGGACTTGAACAACGGAGGCGTAAGAATGCTTTTTAATCTGATATCTGAAAAGAAAAGATGAAGAGGCAAAAGTAGCAAAGGATGAGAGACCGGTTTAGATCTCGCTCATTGATATGGTGCCGTTGATTCCGCGGACACTTTCTTTGAATTTCAAACACATGCGCATAACTTCATCGTAGATTGGGTTCGAATACGAGCAAAGATTCCGCGTCGTCTCCACAACTCATTCGCGGCCTGACGCTCTCAGGTGCGGTTTCGCTGAACATGATCGACATGATTGGTGTCGGTCCATTCATCACTATACCACTAATAATTTCGGCGATGGGCGGCCCCCAGGCGATGCTCGGCTGGATATTCGGGGCAGTGATCGCGTTGAGTGACGGACTCGTGTGGGCCGAACTCGGCGCTGCGATGCCCGGGTCGGGTGGGACATACCGGTATCTACGTGAGCTCTACGGTAAGAACGGGACCGGCAAAATGATGTCCTTCCTTTTCATCTGGCAGCTCATATTCAGCGCACCACTCTCGATCGCGTCGGGGTGTATCGGCCTTTCCGAATATGCTTCTTACTTCTTTCCTTCGCTCCGGGCCGCTTTCCTTCACGTGGATATCCCACTCGGCGGGCACGCCGCGATAAGTGCGACCGGCTTGACAATCATCGCCATGGTTGCATGCCTCGTAGCGGTCATCTTGCTATACAGGAAGATCGCAATAATAAACAAGCTCGCGCGGTATCTCTGGATTGTCGTAATGGCGACGGTAGGCTGGGTAATATTCGCGGGTGTGACCCATTTTAACGCGAGCATCGCGTTCGATTTTCCAGTCGGCGCATTCAATCTTTCTAAAGAATTCTTCCTCGGACTCGGCTCGGCGATGCTGATCTCCGCCTACGATTACTGGGGATATTATAATGTTTGCTTCCTCGGAGGCGAGGTGAAGGAACCGGAGAAGACTATTCCGAGGACGATAATTATCTCGATCCTTCTCGTCGGCGTCATCTATGTTGTAATGAACATTAGCATTATCGGTGTGGTCCCATGGCAGGAACTCGTGAGCGGTGGAGGATACGGCGAGAACCGCTACCTCATCTCTGCGCTGATGCAAAAATTATATGGAAGCTGGGGCGGATCCCTCGCGACGATACTTATTATGTGGACTGCTTTCGCCTCCGTTTTCTCGCTTCTCCTGGGGTATTCGAGAATACCATATGCCGCGGCTCTGGATGGAAATTTCTTCAAGATATTCGGACGCGTCCATGACAGACACAAGATCCCGTATGTTTCACTCTTGACGCTCGGATTCGTCGCAATTCTATTCTGTTTCCTCAGCCTTGCCCAGGTTATCGCCGCGCTCGTGGTAATCAGGATAATCATTCAATTCATTTCTCAAACTGTTGGGCTGGTCGTCTGGCGCGCATCCCACCCGGAGGCTCCACGCCCATTCAAAATGTGGCTCTATCCTCTCCCCGCAATTATTTCACTCGCCGGATTTCTCTTCATACTTTTTTCACGGAATAATTTTTTGGTCGAGATACGCTACGCCGCGATTATAATTGCCGCGGGAGTTGCAGTGTATTTTGGTAGAGAACGATTGCTCAAGGCACGCGAAGCTTAGCGCGTCCAATCGCGCAAATGGTTAGTTGCCCATGAGCTCCGGGCCACCACCTGACAAAGAGGCCGATCCATCAACGCCGCCCTGACTCAGATCCTGCGTCTTTCATATTGACTCTTCACGAGACCATTTGAATACACTTCCGTTCGCAGATGTATGAAACGCAGGCCTTGCTCGAGATCGCCGAAGAGAGGGATGCCTTCTCCCAGGAGAAGAGGTACTTTGGTAATGATCATCTCGTCGATCAGATCTTCCCTCAGAAAACTCTGTATGACTCTTCCTCCATCAACATAAACACGAGAGAAACCCTTCGCGGAAAGATGGTCGAGTACTTCCTTTGGATTCATGGATAGAAGCGACGCCTTCTTCTTGAATTTTTCAGGCAACTCCTTGATGGTTGTACTCAACACGAAAACCTTTCTGTCATAAGGCCATGTAGGGTACGCGAGTACGGTCTCGTATGTCCCCCTTCCGATCACGATAGCGTCAATGCCATTGATGAACTCGGCGTACGACCGGAACACCTCCTTGCTCTCGAACTCAGATAGCCACGCAATGTCGCCATCCTTCCCGGCTATGTAACCGTCAAGACTGGTGCCGACGTAAACTGTCGTCCTCATTCAGGCGCCAGTCCAGGCAATCCGAACCCATATCGAGACTTCGATTGTGCGGACCGCGATTTCATTTTGCCGAGCTGTCCGCTTGAAAGACACCGAATGTGTTATCTTCCGTGTCGATGAAATAACCTTGCCAGCAGACTCCGGTGACAGCGAACTTTTCGAGCGCGACCTTTCCTCCTTCTTTCGCGATTGTCCGGGCGGTGGCATCGAAATTCTCCACCTCCACGGAACACACGAAAGCGTTCGTTCCGCTACCGAGTGACGGTGCCTTTGCAGGCCGTTTCAGAAGTCCGCCCATCGTACCACCCGTTTGTATCCGCCAATACTCGATCGGGATACCGGGATCTCTTTGAAATTTCCAGCCAAAAACCTTCGCGTAGAAATTCGCCGCGCGTTGCAAGTCGTCCGCCTGTATTTCAAAATATATGTGGCCGTTCATGTTCGATTCCTGTTATCGTGATTCAGTTTGATAGGTCTGAAAATCGTCAGGTTCAATTGGTGTGAATGCGCGCGTGGTCGTGGAGGCTGAATCTTTGAGCCGAGCAGACATCAACTAATCGGTTGTCTGAACCGAATCGTATTTCCATCGGGATCGTCTACGTAGAACTCTCTCATTCCCCAGGTCTGGCGCACCGGTCGACGATGTACCGGAGAATCTTCTCTATCGGTTGTGACCAATCCTCTCGCGATAATCTCCCTGTACACCGCATCGACATCGTCTACAAGGACATTCACTGCGGTCCCGAATTCGCCGTCACCGTCAAGAGTAGAAAGTTGAATTTCAGATTCGCCATTGACTATGTCGATGACTGGAGGATGAGCTTCTGGGTACTTCGGGATAAATCCAAGCACTCGCGTGTAAAACTCGAGCGACTTCTGCATGTTCCTGCATTTGATGATCGGAGTTATCTTCACGATACGTACATTAACCGGCTTAGTTCGAGACGCATTAACCTGACAATATTTCGCGAAGAAAAGTTCCGAACGAGTTTCGTTCACGTTTGAGTACCAATTCCTACTTATGACCCCGGCGCGGAGGAGAGGGCGTAAACAAACTCAAGACTCAGTTTCTCATGCGTTCATGGATTTATTGTTGTGCGCAGAATCATCTATACAAATCTCCATCGAGATACTTTAATCCTGAATCACAAATGATTGTGACTATTTTCTTTTCCGGCCCAATGATTCTTGCTCTTTGAATCGCGGCCCAGACATTGGCACCGGATGTCGTTCCTCCGAATATCCCTTCCATTCTGGCAAGCTTTCTCGCGGTTTCGTATGCGTCTTTGTCCGACACAGCCATAATTTCATCGGCCAAATCCAGTCTGCATATTGCCGGCACGAACCCGGCCCCGATACCTTCAAGCTTGTGTGTTCCCGATGTATCACCGCCTGAGAGCGAGCGGACGTTCAACGGTTCGATAGGAATGCACCGGATGCCGGGTACCTCATTCTTAAACACTTCTGAATTTCCGGAGAAACATCCGCCCGTGCCGACTCCCGCTATGAACTCATCAATGTTCTTTCCGAGAACGGCGATGATCTCCCTTGCCATCTCGTGATATGCATTCCTATTATCGACATTGTTGAATTGATCTGTCCAAAAAGTATTCGGGCGCTTACTCAATTCTCTCGCGCGCTCCACCAGAGAGTTAATCAACTTTGCCGTGATCAAACCATTTTCACTTGGAATTATGTCAAGCTCTGCACCAAATGCGCGCATAGTCCGGAGTTTCTCTGCCGCAAAAGCATCAGAGCTTACAAAGTGGGCGCGGTAGCCCTTAGTCGCACACACCATCGCGAGAGAACTTCCCGTGCTTCCACCGGTGTACTCGACGACCGTCCCACCGGGTTTGAGCTCACCTCTCCTTTCAGCACCTTCGATCATTGAGAGTGCCATCCGGTCTTTCATGCTGCCGGTAGGATTGGCGCCTTCATACTTGACAAATATTTCCGCGCAACCGCGTTCGGCAAGACGCTCCAGCTTAACAAGCGGGGTTTTTCCTATTGCGTTCATTCAATCTCCTGTTCCGTAATTTAGTCAAGCGACACTTGACATCGATTATCAAGGAGATCGCGTTATCTCCGGGGATCGAAATATTCCGATCTCTTTCCCGAATCGCGCAGCGGATATGCTCCTGCGAGAGCCCAATTCAGAAATGCCAGCCTGGACTTGCTACCGGAACCACACGGTGAATCCGGCGGAGATGGAGAGCCTATTCTCTCCGCTGTGACTAGTGGCTCCGCTCGGACTCAGGTAATTTTGCAGGCCCGGCGACATTTCCAAGGTAACCAATCGCATTTTACTTCCTACGGAATTCGTACTGTCCGGATGGATCGTGTTGTATCATCGAAATTACTTTTCCGTTCTGGAGAGCGAACTCCATTATATAATCGGAATATCCCTTCAGCTGGAATTTGCGCGCTCTGTAAGGAATAAGCTGGTACGACGGCTGGCCCGGGATATTGAGGTACAGGAATCCGTCATTCTTCAACACGACCTCGGCCGATGCTCCGCTAAGATCGTATTTCCCGGTGTAAAGTCCTAAAGTTTCAGGATCACTCAACGACGCGTCCGGCCTGCGGACGAATGTGACTTCCGACTCGTCCAATGAAGTTTTTATCCTGTCAATTTCACCCTGCGGGTTGGTCGAGTAATTCAGCGACCACAACCCGTATTGCTCATCGTTCGGAGAATCGAACCGATCGTAATGAAAATGTTTGAGTGGCAGCTCGATGTGGTGGAAGCTCATCTCAAGCGCGGTATCCTTCAACGTTACTTTGAGAACGCCGTATGCAGGATTCTCGAATTCGCCGGCATAATCCTCCAGATTGTGGGACGGCTTGGTATCGGCAACCCGTTCTTCACCCGCCTTGCCTCTACCTTCTTTGTCGCGCTTCCTCGACGCGTCCCTTTGCTCCAGTCTTCGCTTGCTCCATGGTGTCTGATCGAGACCGAGCAGCCGCTCGTAGACATTGTACGAAATAACATTATACAATGGAGCACTCTGGTCGCCGATCACGAAGACTATGACGCCGATGCTATCGTAAGGCATGCACGAAATCTGCGAATGTATCCCGTCGAGATCGCCGCCATGATACGCGAGGTAATGTCCCCTGTATGACGCAAACCATCTCCCCATTCCATAGACGGAATTAAAGATCTCGGTGTATCCCGCGTCCTCGAGTTGAATGTTTGGAAGCGCGATTGAAGGTGTTAATGTCGCGCGGACGACGTCCGGAGGAATAACTTGTTTCCCGTCATATGCTCCGCCGTTCATGAGAGCGATGAGCCACTTGGACAGGTCGTTGATGTTCGAGATGATCGACCCGGCGGGACCGATTCCCTGAGCCTCTTCGTAGTAGGGAATCCTGTAGAGCGTTGTTGTGTCGCGTCTTTCGTTGTAAGGGACAAAGCAATCGGGCTGCTTGGTCATCTCGTCGATACTGAAGATCGAGTTGTTCATGTCCAACGGCTTGAAGATTCTCGCGCGCACAAAGTCTTCCCACGTTTCGTGGGAAAGATACTCAACGATATATCCGCTTGCTGCGAGCATCATGTTGTTGTAAAGAAATCCCTGGCGAACCGGTTGACTCGGCTCGAGATATTTCAAGCGGTCGAACAATTCTTTGCGGGTGAAGTCCGACTTGTACCAGATAAGATCGTGACGCGAGATGCCGGTCCGGTGAGACAGCATGTCACGAATGGTAACACTATTGTTGAGATCTTCGGTCGCGAATTGAATAATGGGGACAAACTGACGAATCGGCTTATCCCAGTCCAGTTTCCCTTCCGCAACGAGCATCCCAATTGATACCGAAGTGAAAAGCTTCGTATTGGATGCAATTTGAAAGAGAGTGTTAGGAGTGACGGGGAGTTTCTTTTCATAATCTCGATAGCCATAACCCTTCGCGAACACCAGGCGGCCCTTCACGACGATACCCACACCTGCCCCCGGCGTGTTCCAATCTTTGAGAGTTTGTTCCATGTACTTATCGAAGTCCCCCAGTTTCTTTTGAACATCGACGTCCTGTGCATGGATTCTCGGGGCAAGAATCACGAATACCAGGATGAAGAGCAAATGCTTCAGTAGAGATTTCATGGCTTCTCCTTTATTAACGGTTAACGATCTGGCTAAAACAGTTATTCCATGTCGTACGAACATATCGCCCGTGATTCAGGATAATGATCATTCGCTGCGGATTTCATTGCGCCCTCTGATTCAATTCAGTTCAATTGTCTGCCGGCTAACGTCCACGTGAATTATGGCGCGCCACGCTTCTTCGTAATATAATGTGCACGGCGGCTCAAGATGTTCTCGTCCGATGATACTCAGACTCCCTTCGATCCCTTGACGCCAAGGGTCAACAAAATAAAACGTGTGAAAGTGCCATGCTGCACCTTAACCCGCAAGCCTGTTTCACTTAAGAGTTGACTCACCGCTGCGGGGCTTTTTATCTTGGAATGTCGAAAGAGTTTCGTGAGCCACGCTGGCATGGATATGTCAGCCAAGCAGAAGCAGCCTCCCGGGCGAAGAACGCGACTTATCTCTCGGAGCGCTGCAAGTTGGTCACTCCAGTGATGAAATGAGATACTGCTTAGCACGACATCGACGGAGGAATCAGCTAGCGGCAGCGACTCTGCCGCGGCCAAATAAATCGTGGCAGATGGTATTTGGCTGCGTGCGACTTCGACCATGCCGTCCGCGGGGTCAATGCCAAACAGTTGCGCCGACGGGTAGAGCGCACGCCCTTTGCGCAGCAACCGCCCTGTCCCGCATCCGACATCAAGGACAATATTTGGCGCGGCATTTTCATTGGTGACCACATTGAGCATTTCCACGTGCACTCGATCGGCGTATCGTCGAATCCATGAATCGTCGTACGAGTGAGACCAGCGGTTGAAAGGCTCAACATCCTTTCTGCTATCGTTGGTAACCATATGTTACAGACCCTTACTATGTTAAGATTAGAAGATCAACAGCCATTTGCCGCGGCCGTCGATGACGAATAACGTTTACGGCAATCACGCCTGCGTGCTGAAGCCTGCGTACGCGAAACGCTTCGTGGCAGGTAGGCGCTTCGGTCCGCAAGTTCGTGCCGCGCTCCGTGAAGCCTGCGATGTGCGCGGCATGTCTCAAGGACCCCTTCGGGGAAGCGATCCATAAATAGCCTGCCTGCGGGCTGAAGTGCCCTTCGGCACGCAAGCCTGCCCCGAGGCCGCTTCACGGCATCCCGACATATAAATAATTTGGACGGGACATGCTCTTGGTCGGGAGCTTGTCGACCGAAGTCGCGATGCTCTCCATGGTGACGCAGGTCGGCGTCTTTGTCCCGCATGGTATGCGTCCGTTGTTTTGCGATTTCAGTCGCGAATAATTCTCGATTGGCACATCGAATTGTTGCCAGGCCAGATTCATCAAAACCTCATCCCGCGCCCCATTGTCACAATGAACGCGACTAACAACAATGCTACAAAGACCACCCAACTAAGCTTTCGTGTGACTGGGGTGTACTTGAATTGATCCTTTGTTTTTCGTTGAGCAAGCCGACGTGCAACGATCAAGAATCCTATAGAAGCACAGAAGGTTTCAAGCGCTCCATCTTTTATAGCTAAAAGAGACCCCTGACGATCGAAAGATGCAGCAAGACATTCCGCCAGTCCAGCTGCAACGTAAGGGATCATAAAAATCACTCTTATCCTGCGAGATTTCTCTCCTTCACTGACGGCGACGAGTGTCCATAAGCCGTTTGCGAGGGCGCGCATCGACAAGTAATATAGTGTAACACCGAGAAGCAATAGGAGGAATCTCCAAAACCAAACCGGCTGCAAGCCTTCAACCACATATGCCCAATCCCCAATATTAGTGATGCCGGAATATATGAGATAACCCGATCCCCAAAAGAAGTTGAAGCTCATAGTGGACGCTACAAACACACGTGTGTGTATCGAAATGTTTTTCCAAAAGCGAGGAATCGCCCAGAAAAGACCGCCAAACAAGAGATTTGCCAGAGGACCAGCGGCATCAATAATCTTGCTATTTAGATTGCAGCGGAAGTAGACAGAAGTTAAAAGTGTTATGGTTCCTCCACTTGCCAAGCACGCACCGCCGTGTCCAATCACTTCATGCACCAGATCCGCAAATATGAAAGCGCCGATGCCAAGGGCGCTTAGTGTGAGGTTGTCGTCAGGCCGGTAAGCATTGCTGCTCTCCACTAGTGGCGGATCCATTGCAACCTCATGAATCTTCTGTCTAGTGTTATCGTTGTCCATTGCTCTTAACGATAGTGAGATGCTCCATCAACTCAATGGTCGAAAACAGATAGCAAAACAGTGTCGCCCAACGTTTAGGCAACACGCCGCTGCGAGCCGCCACTATGAGTGATCTAATTTCGTGGCGGCGAGCAATGGAGCGAGCACTTTACATTTAGCCAAATCTTGTTTCAACTTCGCCTATCCAGCGTGCGAGCGCCGTGTTGCCGTTTGTTAGGCGCCGCACAGCCCACAACCCTTGCGAGAGCCACCAGATCATCAAGTTGTCCTCGATACAGCTGCATTCTGGTCGCCTGCTTTCCAAGCCTTGACGAAAGAGCGTCCCTTCGCTGTAAATGAGATATGATAGGTCACGTCGAGTTCGCGAATACCCTCCTGAACGATTTGCTCCACGGTTATCATATCTGAAGCGACTAGTGATGAGCACGTCAGGACGCCTTCACCGGAAACAAACAACCCATCTTCGATTTTGTCAAGAGCAAGAAGAAAATCGAGTGAACGCTTATCGAACGCTTCATTCAAACTAAGAAGGAGCATCTTCCAAGATCGGAGAGAGTCCTTGGAAATGACACCTTGCTGCTCGAGCGCATGACAATTCGGACAAAGGGGCAACAAGTTTGAGGCGTCATTAGAGCCCCGTTCAGAGACGTACTCGAGATGATGGATCTCGAGTGTGAGGATCGTCCGGCAAACTGGCACGGCACATCGATAGCCTGATTCATGAAGGACAAGGCGTCTCGTTGCAAGGGGGATAGCTTTTCGTGTTGTGCTCATGGTCGAACTCGATTGATGATTGAATTATGATGAGGGTGCGTGGCGCCTAACGTGTTGCCGGACAAAGTCGTGGCGCGCTCCATGGGGTACATAATGTGCGCGCCATGAAGCCTGTCCGCCGTCCCGCAAGGCGGGATTTGCGGAAGGCGGGCGAGAACCATGCTAAACAATAATCGAGAGTCGATGATTCGCGTTGTTAGGCTCAGTTTCACGGTCAATCGATAAGCTCCACTCTAACATTTTTGAAGTGTGATTCTTCATCACCAAAGCATCGAAAGCCGACTCTACCCATTGGGTTTGTTGTGAAGTTGTCCTCATGGAAGACCAGCGAGCCATTGATGTAAACCTCAATGGATGATCCACGTACCCTCACCTTTACATTGAACCAGTCATCAAGATGAAGATTGTGAGTTACGGTTGGAAGGACCCTCCAGCCAACCTGGTAACTAGTGATTACGAAAGCAGGACTTCCTTGAGGTTGCGGATTCGGAGCCTGCTGAAAAAGAGGCTGTACCAGCTTTTGATGTGGGACGAGTATATCTCTTTGACACTGTATCATTACATAACTGTTAAGATCTTGAGCCCGCACAATCCATCCCGAACATTTATTTACAATCTTAGCTTGGAAAGAAAAATCATAGTTTTCCCAAAGCGCCCCAACTTTCGTAATTCCACCTTCGTCGGATGCACGAACACAGAGTGTGTCCTCGTCTTGAACCGTCCATTCACCCTTGTATTCCCAGTTGCGATGAGGGTTCCCTTTGAAATTATCCCGAAAGCCAATGGTAAGGCGCCGCTTCAGTCTGCGATAAACTAAGTACAGGTAAAGCAATGCAAAGAGAATAAACAACGAGTATATCGTGTTTATATACTGTTGAAGGAAAATACTTAGCTGATGAAGATATGAGGGAACTGGTAATTTTGCGATCAGGTAACTGAGAATACTTAGCAGAAACGCCAGTAACGTTGCAATGCTAGCGAGGCGGTTCACTGCCTCAGAATTGATGAATCGTTGCAGTTTCTTCATAAAGCTTCGCTGTGCTGAGTAAAATTGCGCATAGCGTCCAAGAGAAAAGAGTCGTGGCGCGCTCCTTCTTCATAAAATGTCCGCGCCATGCCCGAAGGACCCCTTCGGGGAAGCGGGATTCCATTTGAGCCTGACCCGATGCCGCTTCACGGCATCCCGACATATAAATAATTTGGACGGGACATGCTCTTTGTCGGGGAGCTTGTCGACCGAAGTCGCAATGCTCTCCATCGCGACGCAGGTCGGCGTCTTTGTCCCGTTTGTTAGGCGTTCGTTGTGTTGCGTGACTCCGTCAACTTTTCTTGAAGCCATGATAAATCCAACCTATTCCATAACCGAGTAGATAGATCGACACGACAAAGCTGAGCCAGGCAACGTATCCGTACAGTATCAACCTGACATTCGATTGCCTGCCTTTGTTATTTTCATTTCTCGCTTGTGTGACTTGCTTTCTGTTTCGCTCCACAATTAAACCTGCGGCACGAATACGAATGGTATCCAGATTATCGTATTTCCTAATAAAGTCTTGGACGTCATTGTTACTCATATCATTGGGAAATTCAACCGTATCGATAACGGCAAGACGTAACTTCTGTAAATAAGCGTCGGGGTCAAATTCATTTGCTGTCTTTTTACTGTTAGATCGTCCGACAAACTGGTCAAATGGATTCATTTCTTTCACAAAGATTTTTTCCTGAGCCTGATATTTCGTCCATGGCTCCTTATGTGATGTGTCACTACTGGAAAGAAAAGTAATTCGGAATTTCTTGACCTCATCTGCATTGAGCTTCGTTATAATAGCTTCATCTTCCACAGCGTTGGTTTTCCTCTGTCCAACCACGACAAAGATTGTGGTCAGAATAAAACAAATGATAGTAAAGACAAACCAAAGCCTCTGCCAACCATTCAATCTAGATAATAAGTTAGACATGCAAGCTCCGATTAAATTAACCTCTGTCCTCGACTAATTGCTGACTCCCTGACTATCCATTGTCAGAACAGCCGCGAGATAATCTTGAAGATCACACTATTATTCCTTTTGATTTGACTGCATCGATGATTGATTTAACATCTTCGCCAGAGTAAACCGGTTGTCCAAACTTGCGTTCATGATGACTTTCGTAAAGAGAATTCAGCGCAGTCCAGAGCTTGTCCATCACGACGTTGAAGGAATCGCCCGTTATGTTCGCGTCGGCCCACACAGCTTTTGGATTGAAGAGGGCTTTCCTATCAATATGAAATTGGTCTTTATCTCGTATTGCCTTGAGTTTGGTTGAAAGAGCCTCAGCATCCTCATACCTAAGGCCCACCTTGTCAAGCTCGGTTTGGATAAGAGTTGGGTTGCATTTATAAAGGTAGAAGAACGAAGCTGAGTCCTTGTGTTTGTCTAGAACCTTCATCGCGTGGTCAAACATACCATTGTACAGGGCCAGCGATGCATACGAGAAGAATGACCAATCGGTAACGGGGGCAGCTTCACAGAGGCTGTTATATGCGTTGCGGTATGAAAGACAACGGAGAAGCTCATGCAGGTTACGCAAAAGTGCCCGCTCATACCTGTGATTTGTGCGATTCATCTAAAGTCCTACGGCCAAACGGGTTTTGGGCAAGGGCATTCGGAAAATCCGAGCGTGCCGCTTGCGCATAACGTTTGCGGGATTCACGCCGAGCCCCGCACCTTCTTCCTGGAATGTGCGCGGCGTGGAGCCTGTCCGCCGTCCCGCAAGGCGGGACTTGCGGAAGGCGGGCGAGCACCATGATACACAATCATCGAGCGTCGTTGATTCCCGTTATTACCCGCCGTTTTCTAAACTCCTTTCATTGACGAGTGATCACAATATTCCGGTAGCGATGGTAAGCTTTGTCGTCTTGTGTTAGAGTCAACTTGTTTCCATCCACTGCCCCGTGAAACGATCCATTAAGTATAAGTGTCCAGTCAAAGATAGCAAGGTGGGCCACCATATCTTGCAAATACAATGAGTCGCCAGTGACATTGTACTTCCCTCCGCCTGTCGGGACGAGTCCACCTCCGCAAGTGTACCATCCAGTATCTGAGAAAGCAAAAGTTGCTTGGGTTTGTTGCGTTGAGGCACTATCAGTTCCCACATAATTCGTGATAGAGAAAGTGCCAGTGTAGGTCCCTGACTGAATTGAAAGATTCGATGACGGACCCGTGGTAGTGCAAGCGACAAACAGCAGAGAGCAAAGAAGCATCCAATACCTTTTCATACTTCAACCTCCTTTTTAAAAATGGCGCCTAACTACTGCAATCACGTCATATGTCGTTTATGCTGCCCGTATAGGATGAAATACGCCATATGGCGGTTATTTTCTTTTTGTCTGCTAAACGCAACCAAATGGACTATCTATTTTCCCTGACGATTCTTCATCCACATAAATGCGGATCCTACTTATCGTGGAGATAACAAACTAGCTTTGATTACATCCAGTTTCACTTTCCCGCATCCCTATGCTTGCAAAAATGTATCTTGTTCGCCCGCAATTGTCAATATCATCGGGCGCATGGCCATGACTCTACCCGTTACACTTTGTAATGTCACCAGCAGATCATCCTTGATCTTGCGGCTGCCGGGATCCTCGATCCGTTTGTGGTTCGCCGTATCTTGAGATTAGCAGGTTGGAGTAAGTTTGCCCAACAGCCCTTAGCCCTTTTTCTTCGATGACTTCGCCCTCCTGTTGAAATCTAGGGCGAGTCCTACCCAATACTCGAGCTCTTTCTTAGTTTGAATTGCGTCCTCGCTGACAAATACCCACCCTCTTAGTTCCTTCCCTTTCATCCTCATGGCACGGCAACCTTCCTTACTGATCGCTTCTTCATGTAGCGCAGGATCGATCCTGCACAATATCCTCTCGTGACTTGTGCTCACACACATCTTGCCGTTCACCATGAAGGTCACTCCACTGAACATCTTTTTCTCTTTGACGCTGCGCTGGCCTGCTAACAAAGATCTTATACGCACCATCAATTCTTCGTTGTATGCCATGATCTCCGCTTCGCTTGAAGATGCAGACGGTTCATTTGCCCCATCGAACATCGACATTCAAAAAATAATGGTTTTACAAAAGCTATTTATGAACAATCTCATCCGTGGGAATCCGTCTCATCCGTGTCTAACTTCTTTCACCGAGCACCATCTTCACTTTAACATTATCATCTTTGTTATATCGGATCGGCCATCTGCAGTCAGGCAACAAATGTAAACCCCGCCCGCCAGACTCGTCCCGTCGAATCTGACCATATGGCTCCCCGCCGGCTGACGCGCCTCGACGATTGTCTCAACTTCCCTTCCAAGTATGTCGTAGACTCGCAAGCTGACGTAGCTGTTAGCTGACAGCTGATAGCTGATCACCGTACTCGGATTAAATGGGTTCGGAAAATTCTGGTTCAAATAATATCCCGTCGACTTCGGCGATGTTTTCTTCACACCTGCCGGCAACGGCGGATAAAATAACTCGAGAGCGTTTTTTATATGCGCGCGCCAGTTCGCCCAGCTGTGACCTTCATTGTACTCGTGATATTCGTATTCATATCCCTTGTCTTTTACAATCTGGAGGAAACTGTGCACCATCGGTATGAGACTCGTGATATCATATGTGCCGAGGTCCATGTACAATTTCAAATCGAGCTTGCTTCCGCTCTGAAATGTCGACGAGATGGTCGGATCCACATAACTCGATTGCGCGCCGATGTTTCCAAATACACTCGGATAAGTCATGCCGAGCCAAAGCGAAATGTTGCCGCCATACGAAGCTCCGATTACACCCCTGTCGTGCGAACTCTTGAGTGTGCGGAATCTCGAATCCACAAATGGAACGAGCTCGTTAACGAAAAAATTCATATATGAAGTAACCTGGTTGCCGGCATATTCCGGTGTCCTGTTGACATAAGACACGAACACCGCGATGATCGGTCGAATCATCTTATGAGCGGTAAGATAGTCGATCACATTCTCGCCATTTTCAAGAGAGACAGCTTCGGATCCATCCTGAAAATATATCACGGGGAAACTGTCGGACGAAGTGCTGTAACCGGCCGGGAGATAGATCTCAATCTTCCTTGAGTTGGAAAGATTTGTGCTGTACCACGTCGTGTCGACTGAAGTACCGTGCGGAATATCGGGGTAGTATGTTATTTCAGGCGGCGAAACATATGCCGGCATTCTCAGTTCAGAGTTGGGCCCAAAACCTTCCATGACCTGGTTGGGATTTCGCGGATCTAAAATCCAATTCGAGCCGTTGATCACGTATTTATACTCGAGCCGTGCGTCCGTGGGATATACCTGGTCGACGTGCCAGAAATTTGTGCCGCCTACGTGTATCATGCTTAACGCGGTCACCGACCAATTATTTACGTCTCCGGCGAGTGTTAACGTGCTCGCCGACCCGCGGTAGACAAAGTGCACGACGGTGTCCTGCTCGATGAGCGGAACTGTCGTCACCGCGTTCATTAGACTGTCAGTGACCGTTTGCCGGAGAGAATCGGGTAAAGAATTGACTCGATCCAAAAAGTGTTGAAAGTCCTGGCCGAACGACATCACAGGAAATGAGAAGAGGAGAATCAAAATTGGAATGAGGCTTCTTTTTACGCACGACTTCATTTTCTGATCCCTGGCTGGTTATGATAAGTGTCTATGTCTGAAAGTATTCTAATTCCCGCGCTATGCCAGAATCAAGACCGACGATTGAAACTGCAATCACGCACCCTTTGGGATAGATCAAGCTCTGGTTCCTCGCATGTGCACGAATCGCATAGCCGATAGGTCATTTCGAAAATATTAAAACTCACTTGGCTCCGGCAAGTTGGAAATAATCACAAGAGTGAAGAATAGACGGCGCCCAGAGCGAGGCCCAGGATGTACAGCCACCCGAACCTCTTGTTGTGCACCAGACTGAACCGATGATACCACAATGGCCAGCCGACATAACCTTCAGGAGGAGAATCGGGACGTGCCTTCGAGAATACTCCCATCGCCTTCCAGCCGCGCGGGAAATTGAGGAAGACGATAAGCGCGAACGGGGTGAGATACCTGAACACGACAAGGACGACCACTACGAAGTACATCAGGAAAATCGAGGTCTGGTTAAAGAGGCGCGCGTTCTTCTCACCCAGAACTATCGGCAGCGTACGCTGGTTCTGGGTTTTGTCAAATTCCATCTGGTCAATATGTTTCCCGACGAGTATTGACATTACTCCGAGTCCGTATGGTATCGACGCGAGAAATGCCGCTGTCGATAATGAACCTGTCATGCAGAAGTATCCCCCTCCGATCATCAGCGGTCCCCACACGATGAAGGTGGCGATCTCGCCGAACCCGATGCTCTTGAGATCGCGTGGAGCACCATCGTACCAGTAAAGGATTCCTAGTCCAAGGGCAGCTAACACAGCCGCAACGAGACCTCTTACGAAAGTGAAGAATATCGCAATGATGATCCCGATGGAAATCAGGATCCAGATCCCTTTCTTGAGCGAGCCGGCGCTCATCATGTTGCTCGCTAGCGGGTGAAGGGTGTATCTCATGCGTGGCGAGTCGGGAGTGTCGTGGCCGCGATGAAAGCCGAAGTAGTCATTAGATAGATTGCTGACCGCATGTGCGACGACAAGTCCGATCAGGAGAAGCAGAAAGTAGAGGAGATCGAACGATCCCGACGAAATGGCGAGGAGGCCTGCGATGACAGCGGCCTGAGCCGAAATCACAAGGATGATACTCCGCGAGGCATATAGCCATCTTGACACCGGGTCAAGTTGATCGATCGGGAGTTCCTTCCGATAAAAACCGCGGAAGGCGTTATACCAGAGTTCGTACTTGGATACAACGGTCACCGACATTTGCATCTCCTTAGAATCTTGTCAATGATTTAACGTGGAAAATATAATAAAAGTGCGAAAGAGATTTACGGATTTTAAGATTGGGGTGGTGATTCAATTTCAATAAGTAACTGTTGTACCCCTTGCGAAAATGTCCCGCTCCGAAGGAGTCCCTTAGGGAAAGGGATCCCTTCGGGAGAGTCCCGCTGAAGAGGAACAGTTTATTCATGTCTCGACAGAATGGTTATGGCGATTTTTTGTTCAACAGAGGATTAACAGAGCTATTCAAAAAATCGCGCACAACAGAGGGCGGGACGTTCCCGATGCCGCCTTGCGGCATCCCGACACACAAATATTTGGACGGGACGGCAGTCGGGACCATTTTCGCGGGGCGTCCTTTTTGCGCCTCCAATTATTGTATATGCGGCGCATCCGCTCGACCCGTCGAGCTTACGGAAAAAAATGGGCGGGACTTAAACCCACTCTGGAAATTTCTGCCGCTTCTACATTATGGTTTTATTTCTGATGCGGCATCCTCGATCCCGCGGGCCGGGATCGGGACTAATCGCCATTTTTTCCGAAGGCCGTTTGTGAAGGTGTCTAATCAAAACTCAAACTGAGTCACAACCAAGATTGGCAGCGGACTACTTTAAAATAAATGTCACACCGACAAATTCTCTTACTGTCATCTTTGGGCGAGATAGGGTAGTCAATGATGGTGCATTTCAGTGGCATCAAAGGAGTCATTATCCGGATTATCAATTGAAATCTAGAATCACCTCGGGCGCCCTCTTCACCCGCTCCGCTCCGCATTTCGACGGAGCTCCTCCGATATTAAGGATCAGAACGAATAGGTAATACTTACAACCGGAATTCCGATGAGTGAGTCCCAGCTTTGACCAAGCGGATAAAGAAGACCGATGTCGCCTGAAAGCTTGCTCCCGAAAAACCTCAGGCCGATCACCAACGGAGACCAGTTGGCATCCTTCATCGTCCAGAACTCGGCCATCAGCTTGATGCTTTCGCCGACACGTTCATCGCCGCTTATTCCGAAAAGAATCTGGCTTCCGCTCCCGGAGAACGCGTCGCCGACAGCAAAGTTGAGCGCGCGGTCACGGTTTCCAACACTCGCGACGCCGTACGCGATCCCCGAGACATTTTCAATTAGTCCTCCTCCGAACATTTGAACACCAAGCGAGAAGTTCAACCTGGAGGCGGCCGGAAGTAGTCGCACCTTTGCGCCGTAATCGAAAATCATGTCCTCAGGGCGAAGCGGGAGCAGCACGGTTCCTCCATTTATCATCAGCCAATCTGTCAGGCCATAAGCCGCCGTAAAGAAGATGAGCTCATAGTCTCCGATGTAGCCGGTGCCGGCAGGAAGCGTGGAGGCGGTGGGCATGAGGTATGCCCTTGTCATGTCTGGGTCCTTTACAAGATCCGAATACTTTCGGGCGGGTCCGCGCGTCCGCTCGCTTATGTTTTCGATATTAGCTTTGGCTATGGCGACGTTTCCCAAACTCCCCGCTGCGAACGTTAACGAATCGGTAGTCTCCCTAAGAATTTTCCCGCTCACGATCAGCCCGTCCTTGAGAAGTAACTGCGTCGATTCCAATAACGAATCTTTTCGATTCATCATTGCGACGACCACATGTTGGATTCCCACTTGCTGGACAAGCGTATCTTCCGGCGTTCCGTCTTTTCCCATGTATCTCACACATGCGTTCACGATCGAATCATTCGAAACGAAGAATCTTGCGCACACGAACTTATCGACGTTTGACAGGAGACCGTAATGCTGCCTCAACATCGGCCAGAGCGTGTCTCCCACGAGTGAGTTGAGTTGAACCGGTTTCCCGAGATCCTGGGCTCTAACCGGAAATGAGATTGAGAAAAACAAAAGGAGAAGTCCGATTCGTTTCATAAAATTTTCCTCCTGACATAGTCCCTGATTTCTGAAGCTGTCTCCAATTGAGGGACCAACCTCGCATCAATAAGTTAGAACAGCTGACCGAAATTGAAATAGAAACCCGTACCCTCTCTTCCAAACCCGATGTCAACTCGGACAACGTAATTGTCCATATACAAACGCAGTCCCGCGAGCGGATTGTAAGGCCAGTTACGAAAGTCGATGTCTTTCAGTGACGGCCAAACTTTTCCCGCATCGATTCCCGCTACGCCGCCGATTCTCCAGAAAATCGGAAATCTCAACTCTGCATTCAGCAAAGCGTCGGACTTGTCGAGAAATCTGTCCTGCGGGTACCCGCGGAGATTCAGCGTACCGCCAAGCGAACTCATCACCTGGACAGGAATGTTGCTCCCGAATACCTGCTGGGCTCCGATCCTCAAAGCGAACACGGTGGTAGGGTAAAAGAGAACGGAATAGTATTGGATCCATCCTGCCGCACGGGCGAACGATGTATTTCCGAGACTCCACCGCGGTGAATACTCAGTCTCACCCTGCAGCACGACGCCTTTAGACGCATTAATGAAACTGTTCCTCGTGTCGTATCTCAATGTCAAACCAAGAGAATTGTATTTCACCGTCGCAGAGTTCAACGCGGGTGGAAGAGTGGCCAGCTTGCTTCCTACTGCAAAATTATAATTTCTTACCGACATGTATTTCAATATCACCTGACCTACGAAAGTAGGGCTAAAACCCCTGCTGATATCCACTTCCGCATCGATCGGGATCCTGGTGTATTGTTCACCTTCGGAAACTCTGCTGGCATTTCCGATTCCGTAGAAGTTATTTCGAAGCCATTTGTCATAATCGAAAATCAAATCGAGAGCGACAGGGTACCGTGTACCCTCTCTCGATTCGAAATCAGGAATTGAAAATACGAACCGGTACCATTGCTCTCCCTTCGTGCTGTTAAAAAGCACGATGTCAAACGACTCGTTCAGCTTGAACAGATCGAAGAGAAAAAGTTTCGCGCCGTATCCAAAATGTGTGTCCGTGTCGTAAGACAAAATCGGAAGAGGTTCAACCGGACTCCGCGCAGAGCTCTTTTCATTGTCAGTCGATAGAGAATCGCGCGCAATCTTATTCATATCGATGACCGCAAAAACACCGAAATGGTCGGACGCAAAAACACTGTCACGAGATTCATCCATCGCAATGTGCGCCTCCACTGTACTTCCCTCCGTGAAGCGATTGTTCAGGAATATGTAATCGATTGTTCTTGGGACGCGGTCATACATGGCGGACAATCTGTCGAAAGTGCTGAAGTCATTCACGCCCTCCGCAGAAAGATCAGTGGAGAACTTTATATTCGGGTTCCGAAGCGGATCCCAGGTAGGATGGGAAGCATTAGCGGCGCTGTCACGCACACAGGAAAATTCGCCTCTGCCACCGATCAATTTCATCTCTCGGGAGTCCTGGATCGAATTGAAATCGCCCGCCATGGTCACCGGAATACCGGCGGGAAATTCAGCCAGGTGGTCCAGAAGCTCGGATACTTCCTCAACTCTTCTTCCGGCTCCCGCAGAAATATCTTCAGAAAGCTGCTGCGCTTCGGCACTGTCGATCCTCCCCTCAATTATCTCCTTTTCGATTTCCTCCTTGATGGTTCGATCGTCAGGAGGATAGGCACTCAGGTGAACATTGACGAGGTATATTGCCTTCCCGCCCACCGTGATCTGGGCGACCTGGGCAAACTCGGATTCATCGAAGTTCAGGGTAATGGCGCCGCCATAAATTCCGAACGATCCGGACAACTTCCAGGGTGGAAGATAGCGCAGCTGCAAGTTCCTGCGTGCAAGAATTGCGATTCCTTCGTCAAAGTTCGTCGGCAGTCCCACTCCGCCAAACTTGATTCCCGCGTTGCATACCTGGTGAACTTCATCGAAGCCGAGCGAGTCTGCAAGCCGGCATGAATACTCACTGACCGGGTTCGCCTCCTGAATGCAGATGACGTCCGGGTCGAGTCTCCTCAGCTGCGCGATGAGAAGCTGCAGACGAAGTTCCCTTCTCTTTGCTGTCTCATACTCGCCGAAACGAAAGAAGCCGGTGTAATCCAAACCGGACCAGATGTTGATTGTAACCACTTTGAGAAGGTTTTGTGTTCCGGCTGTATCGGCAGAATTATTTGCCGAAGAGGCGAAAAGAGCTGACACATCGAGCAGTAAGAGACTCGCAAATACGACTATACCGAGTGTACTATCCAAACGATTCCTTACTTCAAAACCTCGAAACCCAATTCGGGAAAAAGAAATTCTCATTCGATGTGTCAGCGGTTTCTAAAAGGGTTTACATCAGTGAAATCTTGACGCCGACCAGGATCTGGACGCCGGTTGATTTCCACGATTCGGATTCGGTTCCGATATTTGTGAGACCTAACGAATATCGGACGTCACCCGTCAAACTCAGATTCGCGATTAATGAGTACTCCACTCCAGCTCCGATGTCGAGACAGAAGTCGGTCGATTTAGTGGAGTCTATCTTGCTCGTTTGAGTTTGACCGAATGCAGTGACCTCTCCCTGGGCGTTCACACTAAAGCCGATATTTGGGCCGACAAAGACGTACGGTTTCAGCGGGCCGACAGGAAGTTTAGCCTTGATGAGGATCGGGACTTCGACATAATCAAATTTGAATGTTGCGTCGATTGTTTGCCCCAGGAAAATCATGGAATACTTCGCGCCCTTCTGGATGTAAAGGACTTCGGGCTGCACAGATAACATTGGGGCAAGCCCGAATTCGATCGAGCCGCCGACAATCATGCCGGTCCTGGTTGTAGTAGATAATGACGGCGAAGTTGTCGCATTTGCCAGGTTCAATCCGCCAAGTACTCCGACGCTCAGCGGCAACTGTGCGAATGCGGCCGGAATCATTATGACGAACAGAATGACAAGCTGCATGAGTACGCGTTTCATTTTCGTCTCCTTTTTTTATTTGTGTAGTGGAAGCAAGCGAAGCGACAGGACGCACGACGTTACTCCTGCATATGAAGAGCAGATCCTGATGACGACTTCTTTGCCGCTTCCTTTATGGTCGAGACGAAGTCTCCCGCCGGATATTCCACACGGGCGAGTCCGAGCTTCTCGCCCCGCTCTTGATGGATGCGGAGAACTGCTGTCTACACACAATTGGAAGCTCACGTAAATATTTTTCGATTCGAAAAGCAATCTGGCTCTTCCATGACTTGTTGAAATCTATAAATGCATGTTCCCCCTTTTGTCAGGAAATTGTCACGGTCCGGTCAAATTACCCCCTTCCTTCAAACATCAAGCTTGTATCCGGAGGTATGGACAGTGAGGATGTACCTTGGACGCGCAGGGTTGTCCTCCAACTTATGACGGATAGAGAGAATGTAGTTATCGACCGTACGTGTGGTCGGGAAAGTCTCGTACCCCCAGACTTCGTCGAGAAGCATATCGCGTGTCACGACTTCGCACTTATGGTCGATCAGGTATTTCAACACCCGGAATTCCCTCTCTGTAAGCTTGATTGATTTCCCTTTCTTAGTCGCTTCGTGTTTCTTCATTTCGATCCTGACATTTCCGAACGAGAATTCGTCGATGATCTCCGCCTTCCTGACCTGCCTCCTGAGAATCGCTTTTACTCTCGCGAGCAATTCCGGAATACTGAATGGTTTGGTGACATAATCGTCCGCCCCCAATTCGAGTCCGAGAACTTTGCTCGTCTCTTCCTTCTTGCTTGTAAGGATAAGTATGGGCGTGTTGACCCCTTCGCTTCTGAGCCTCCGGCAAATCTCTTCGCCGTTGATTGATGGAAGCATTAGGTCGAGAATTACCAGGTTTACACTTTTCTTGACTGCCTTCTTATATCCTTCTTCCCCATCCGAGGAGGTGTCCACCTGATAGTGTTCTCCTTTGAGAGTCTCGGCAAGGCCGTTCCTTATTGCGGCATCGTCTTCGATTACAAGTATTTTGTTCATGATCGCTCCGTAATTGGAAACAGTAATGTGATCCTCGTACCATATCCTGGCTCGCTATTGATGTTTACCGCGCCATGGTGGGCGTCCATTACGTTTTTGACCACCGCCAGTCCCAGTCCGGTCCCTCCCGGTCGCAGTGTCTTC
The DNA here is from genome assembly GCA_036567965.1 of Candidatus Kryptoniota bacterium. Classification (NCBI taxonomy): domain Bacteria; kingdom Pseudomonadati; phylum Candidatus Kryptoniota; species Candidatus Kryptoniota bacterium. Next base: position 108,580 of record DATCTN010000017.1, on the reverse strand, counting down.
GTCGCTGCACCTCTGTAAAAGGCGTCGAACACATGCGGCAGATCCTCTCGCGCAATTCCAACTCCTCTATCGATGACTGAAACACACACAGACTCGTCTCTCTTGAATGTCTCGATCCGGATAATCTTCTTTTTCGTCGAATACTCAATCGCGTTGGAAATCAGATTGCCTAGAGCTTCCATTACGGCATCTCTATTGGCTGAGATAGGTTGAAGGTGTGAACGAATTTTGACTTTGCATGCGAAGCCTTCCTTTTTCAATTCGTACTCCATCATCTTCACGCTTGCCGCGACGATCTCATTCAGGTCTTCAGTCCCGAGTGCAAACGAAACAGTTCCGCGTTCAGCTTTCGCAACATCCAGGACATTATCGATCAATCTTGTCAGCCGAAGAGATTCTCCCCAGATAGTATCGAGATACTTTCCGGTTCTTGAAGCGTGAGAACCGCCTCGCGACTTCAGTATCTCCGTGTACATTCTTATGGTCGTCAGCGGCGTCTTGAGATCGTGAGAAACACTCGAGACGAAGTAGGTTTTCATGCGGTTGAGTTCTTCCAACCGTTCTCTCTCCTCCTGCTCTCGCCTCAACCTGTTTCGCATCACTATCCTGCCGTAAGCCAATCCGGATTGGCGCATGAGAGACGTCAGGAGTTCGACGTCTTCTATACTGAAGAGATTACCGGACTTTTTCGGACCAAGTATGAGAAGCCCTGAGACATCTCCCTTCTCGGATCTCATCGGGAGAACTGCCGCGGCGTTCAGTCTCAGGAACACCTGTTCGTCGGCTTCTTCGTATCGGACTCCCGGCTCCACTTCTTGTTTCAGAATCAAAGGAACCGACAAGCGTGAAGTGATATCCTGCAACTCAACCGCGCAGGTCTTCAATATTTCCGGGTCAAGACCTTCGTTAAAAATCGGCCGCAGGAGATAACCCGGTTCATCGATCGCGAAGAATCCAATTCTCTCCACAGGGATGGCCGCCACCACGTTCTTGATCAGGAGAGTCCCTATCTCTTCCACTGTCGCGCATTTCCATATCTCGTCGTCGAACTTCCTATCAATCAATTTCATGTCGTATTTGACCCGGAAGAAGTTCCTGTCCACAAATCTCTGAACCCTGACGCGCACAGGTTGAAAGAGGATCGCAACGATCGCCGCGGCGACTGCCGACACGAGAATCGATCTTGTGACAGTGAAGCTCGCAACGACGGCAGCAACCGAGCCCACCACCAGTGCATAGATCGAAAACAAGATTATGAGAACGATGACATAGACGGAACTTCTGTTTACGAAGTAATCGATGTCCATTACATGGTACTTGATGATGGCGACCGCAAAAGCTACCGGAGTGGCGGCAGATATCAGTATCACCACCTCTTCGCTTATAAGTCCGTGGGAAGTTAGTAGTTCAGGCACCTGCCACAGGCTGACGAATCCGAGCGAGCTGACTATCAATCCGAGAAACACCCATCTTAGCTGCCGCCTCTCCATTTCCTGGTGCGCCGACCGGTACGAAAGCACGAAGAAAAAGATAGCCAGGAATACACTCATGGCGTAAACCCATCTTGTCACGTTGAAGAAAAACATGAACGTATGAAACTCTTCGACGGACACCGGGAATGTTGCCTTCAGAAAAGTGACAGCCATTCCGATGGATAGTAGTGACGTTAGCACATACAACGGCTTTACCAGGACGCGGACGGAGGTTTCCTTTTTTGTTGGAAAGACAAGGCTCAGATGCAGGAGAAGAGCGGGCACGAATGCGTATGCAGATGAAAAGATGATCCTTATTGCATGTCCGAGTCCAGTGGGACTGATGGTGTAGCAGCCCCACGTCATCATAATTATTGACGCGACCCCAACTGCACCGTAGTGATAGACCTCGGCAGCGATCTCATTTCTTTTCTTGACGAATACGAAAACGCCCGAAAAGAAGAACAGCGTGCCGACAAACCAGGCGATCAGAACATACATCCTGCTGTATGCGGGTACTCCAGTGAGCACGACTTCCCTCGATCCGCCGGTACTCTGCACCGTGACCGGAATATCATTTCCTACTCTGATGCCGTCGAGCAGGAACTCAATGTCCTCTGGTATTGAAATTTTTTTGCCGTCGACTAACGAGACTGTGTCTCCGACGCTTAAACCGGAGGGAAGTCTACTGGTCGAACGGCTGACGACAAAAGTCCCCTCCGGACTCCTGAAAAGTGAGAGCGGGAGAGCCGTCTTCTCGGCAATCTGCCATATACCCAGGAGGCAGAAAATGTAAAGGACCCCGTCCAGTATGAAAACCGGAGTGGCATTCCTTGGAGGCTTCATTAACAAGCCCCGCAGTGTTTAAGATCTATGTTTTGCCCTGACATTCACAGCGATTGGCAGCCGTGAGATATTTTCGGCTCTACGAAAGCCCTTGCAGCCAAATTATAATGGGTAAAGGGAGAGAAACCAAACTGACGATTCCGGAAGCTGGGTGAGACGTTCAGTGTAGATCATCCCTCCGCATGCTAAATCACTTTTCGAACTCATGACCGCGGGCCGAACGCCCTTGTCCGTGCAAACTCGAACCGCTCTGATAGTGAAGAGAGACAAACGTATCTTCCAGTTAAGCGAGTGACGAGGGATGAGTTTTTCTTTGAGGCGGCTTGGAGTGTATTTAACTGAAGCTCGAGCATCCTATAGCACTGGAAGGAGAATGCTGCGTATTTCCATGATCTTAAGATATTTCCGGATTTGTTTGTAAATTGATGCGAATTCTGAGATCAACTTCATCACCACCGCAGGAAACCATGGAAAGAATTGAGCCGCAAAACGTAAAGGGATTCCGGGATCTTCTCCCCGCAGCCGCGTTGAACAAGAACCGCATAATTGAAACCGTCCGGCTGGTCTATGAGAGATACGGTTTTCTGCCGGTGGAGACGCCGGGACTCGAGTATCTGGAAATACTTCTGGGCGAGTACGGTGATGAAAACACGAAGCAGATTTTCCGCTTGAAGTCTCCCGAAGACGCAGCGATCGCGCTCCGCTTTGATCTCACTGTCCCGCTCGCGCGGATCGTAGCACAATACAATGAGCTGCCAAAACCATTCAAGAGATACCAGGTCGGTTCGGTATGGCGCGCGGACAAACCTGACCCGGGACGATTTCGCGAGTTCACTCAGTTCGACGTCGACGTGGTGGGGACCTCCAGCCAACTCGCCGAAGCAGAAGTAATCTCCGCTGTGTGTGATTCTCTCCGGGAAGTAGGCGCGGGGCGATTCGTCGTAAGTGTAAATAGCAGAAATGTCCTGAACGCTGTCGTGGACTACGCCGGTATTGCGAGGGAACGGGCGCATGATATCTTCAGGGTACTGGATAAACTGAACAAAGTCGGAATCAAGAATGTTGAACTTGAACTTACAACAGGTCGCCGGGATGTTTCGGGCGATTTCATACAAGGACTCGGATTGACCGACCGGAACGTCTCGAGACTGAAGGACTATCTTAATCTGCCGAGAGGAGAAAGACGCTTCGTTCTGAAAGAGCTGGGGGAATTACTTGGAGATGAGAGTTGCGCCGATCTCCAGCGCCTTCATGAATTCCTCTCGGATCTCGGCATGGATGAGAGTGTCGTGGTATTCGATCCGACTGTCGCTCGCGGACTCGATTATTACACGGGCCCGGTTTTCGAAGTGACCCTGGCCGACAAGCCGAATTTCGGAAGTGTGGCCGGCGGAGGGAGATATGACAACCTCGTGAGGCGGTTTTCCGATACCGACATACCGGCAGTCGGATTTTCAATCGGAATCGATCGGCTCGTTTCCGCTATCGCGGAGACTGACGAGAACAAATTTGTAGACGTTGTTGTGACAATCATGGAACAGCAAAAGCTCGGGGATTACCTGAAGGTCGCACACGACCTTAGAGAGGCCGGGCTGAAGACGGACCTTTATCTCGGGACAGAAAGAAGTCTGAGGAAACAACTTCAATATGCGGACAGGGTCGGCGCGAGGTTCGCGATCATAATTGGATCGAACGAATTTGAAAAGTCTACGGTTACGATTAAGGATCTCTCTGCGGGATCCGAGGCGAGTAAAGACTCCGCGAAGCGCGAGGAGTGGCTCAAGAAAAGCAGGGAAATTCAAAAGGAAGTACCCCGCTCCGAGATGGTTTCAACTTTACGCGATTTGATCGGAAGAGACTAAAAACTTCAGTCGATCGCTAATTAAGGACAGTGGTGATCGCCGAGTCGCCGGTTACCCTAATGAAAACCTTCACCATATTCACACCATCGTTTCCCACTTGCCTGCCGCATCCGACAATGTACATGACCTGAACAGGTGAGGGAATGCTCGACGTCCCTCCGGGGACGTATGCCGCTCCGGCAGGAAGAGTCTCGGTCGCCAAATAACTTCCATTCGCGTTACCGGTGTCGCTGCTGAGTAAACCAAAACCCATGAAAGTATAACCACCCCCCGCAAGAGCTTGCGGCTTGCGGTAATACTCCAGCGCCTTTGCTCCGATGTTATTCAGATCGTTGACAATCTGATCACGATTGGAGCTCTGGCTGCCACTTTTGAACATGGTGAGTGCTATAGCGACCGCGATACCGACTACAAACACGCCCAGCACAACCAGCAAGAGCTTCTGTGTTCCTATGTACTCCTCCTCGCCTTTCTCAACGGTTCAAGGATGAATTTCAAAACATCCCTGACCTTTTTGGCCGAAAACGTTACATCAGAGCAACCCAACACTCGCCTTAATATAACGACCGTAGATAGAAACTCGAAGAGGTAATCCGCTGCATGCCACGGAAATATGTTGCGGGAAGGAGCAAATACTGTATTTTTTCGCCATTTTGACGTGCAAGCAAGCAGACACGTTGATTGGGAAAGGTTTCCAAGCCATCAAAACTCTAAATTTCAGCTTCACAGGATTTCCAGCCGATATATGTAGCACAGAGAGAACCACCCTGATATTCTTGCCAGACCCATATGCAAGTTTGTATGCGGCGTGATTATCCACTTTAGCATGATACAGAGCCTGATATTGAAAGGTTCAAAGGCGTGAGAAAATGAAGAAGTGCACAAATGCTTAAAAGTGAATTGACAAACCGCTTTGTCGATTGACAATCAATTCATTGTCGGCGCATTGTTCACCATGTTTGGGAATTGTGGATTCAAGCAAATAACAAATTGCAAAATGATATCGGAAATCAAAGGAGCGATTCGCGATTGGATATGAAAACAATTAAATTATGTCCAGGTAATCGTTGACCAGCATTTTAATATGTGTTAGAGAATATTGACTTTGGTTCGCAGGCATTTTAACGTTTTACCGACTAGACTGAGCGATGAAATGATTTTTGGTATGACAGAGCACGCTCGCGGGACGCTCACAGTACCACTTAGAAGATGGAAACGACCGGAGCGCTGCGCTGCCGGTTACACCTCATCGGTCTAAAGATCATGCACACAAGTGAAATGTTGCGCGCCGTGAGCAGGACCTTCGCTCTTTCGATAGAGCGGCTTCCGGGGCGTCTTCGCGATGCAACTACCACAGCGTATCTCCTTTTTCGTGTGTCGGATTGTCTCGAGGACAACAACAATCTGATCGCGCCTCGCAAGGCGGAGCTCTTGCGTTTATGGGCTAAGATGCTTGTTGACTCCGTCCCGGTTGAATCTCTAACGGGTGCGATCCGACACCTTGATGAAAGCGACCCCGAAGTATATGTCGCCCGCCATGCGGATGAGGTGCTCGATCGGCTGCACCAGCTCCCTGCGGGAATCCAGGAGATTATCGCAAACCACGTAAATCAGACATCGCTCGGCATGGCGCGCTGGCAGGAGATCGGACCCGAGGTTCAGGATGAACAGGAGCTTGACGATTACATGCATGAGGTCGCAGGGCGTGTCGGCTACCTGATCACAGATCTGTTTGCCTGGTATTCACCAGCTATCATGGAACGAAAACCGAAGCTTCTTCCTTTGGCGCGGCAGTTCGGGCTCGCCCTCCAGACAGTCAACATCATCCGCGGGATCAGAAAAGACTACGAGCGCGGTTGGGTATACGTGCCCAGAACATTTTACGAACCGCTCGGCTTGACGCGAGAGAGTCTCCTCGCGCGTGAGAACGCCGACCAGATTCTTCAGATGATCGACAAGCTTGCCGACAAGGCTGAGACACATCTTGTTTATGGTTTGAACTACATTACAAGTCTTCCCAACAGGCTGCACGGTATACGGCTCGCTTGCATCTGGCCGCTGATGTTCGCAGTGAGGACACTCGCAGTGAGCCGCAACAATATCAACGTTATTCTCAGCGAAGCGAAAATTACGAGAGCAGAGATACGGAAAATCGTTAGAGAGACCACGATGTTCGGGTGGTCAAATGACTGGCTCGTAAATTACTACCGCCGTCTGCACGAAGTCGATTCATCTTTACTCGTACCGGCTACGTCCGCCCCGATAACGGCAGACTGAGATCGTTTCGAAGAAGCCTGAGAGATGGCCTGAGCGCGACAGGACAGGCTCATCCGGCTGCGGAAAGTGAAACGTTATATGCCGAAGGACCAGTTACCATACATTTCCCACAGGTGTTCTCCCACAAGCAAGTATTTTCTCACAAGTTCCCATTCGGGAGCCGAAGTCAGACACAATGTGAACTTCGACACTTGCATCTGAACTCACAGTTATTAAATTCGCTTGTCGATTGAAGTTCCCAGTCGAGGGGGGAGCGGAACTTGGAGGTAGGTGTCCGCTTTTTATCGCTCAAATGAAGGGAAAACAAAGATAGGAGCATCAAATGGGAACCCAACAACTCCTACTGATAGTATTGGGGATAATAATTGTCGGTGTAGCAGTTTTCATCGCGATTCTGTTATTCAAAGGTAATTCCCAGAGTGCCAACCGGGACGCGATCACGGCCGACCTTGAAAATCTCGCCACAATAGCCCAACAGTACTACAGAAAGCCAACGACCTTAGCAGGCGGCGGCTACAATTATCTTGGATTCAACATTATAGGACTCGACACCGGAAATGAGGACGGCAGCTACTCGATAGCCGCAACACAGCCTAGCGGCCCGGATTACACGCCGGGGAACACAGACCCCATCAACACATCGACACAGACAATATTCTTGCTCGGTTGCGGAAAGGAAATCGGAAATGACGAAACGAACCCCGTGAAAATCTTCATGGAGGTAACTCAAGATTCGCTAAGCGCCTATGTGCTTAATTGACATGAGAAGTTTCCTGGAATAGCCGTAACTTCTCTTCCCCGCAAAAAGGAAGTCCCGCCACCGACCGGATGACGGGACATTTCAGTAATGCTGTTCGTTAGATTATTTCAGTATTATCATCTCTTTCGATGAGAAGTAATTTCCCGATGTCATTCTATAAATGTACACTCCGCTCGTTAACTGGATCCCGTTGAACAACGCGACGTGATCACCCGCCGTTTGATATTCATGAACAAGAGTAGCCAATTCCCTGCCGGTTGGTAACTTGTAGATCAGCGCGTAACGATTACTATAATCTACTCGATTCGAGAATCTTCGCTCACTTATGGCACTCTCTATCGTGGTCAAATGAACCGCTTGAGCTGTTGCCACAATTTGTCGAGTGGATATTTGGGCCCTTTGCACAAATAGACCTCTGCACCGTATGCGTACGGTTGGTCAAACCTCGCTACACGTTCAACATTGTCAAAGAACCTCCCAAGGAAAGCAGCGTCGTAACCGACTGCAAGAACAATTTTGCCGCTGTAGTTCCGGGTGCCCCAAAGCCAGTAATTATTCCTTGGGCATATCGCATTAGGCAGACCGACCGTTGGACCGAAGTGGTCTATCGCACCCGCTATCCCGTACCACGAAGCGAGCACAGCACAACTATCCCGTTCATGCTGGGGCAGCGAGTTGTAAGCAACTCTGACGGTACCGACAAGTTCTTCCCACCCCAATCTGTATACAAAATGAAGCGGCAGGACATCACCCTCATCCTTCTCCATCCTGATCATGTTCCACACGCTGAGAGTTTTTGCATACGCGACAAATTGTTTCACCGGAAGAACGGGAACCGCAAGAGGCATGAGTATGGTGCCCGACACGATCAGGGTTGAGACTGTGATCCATCGCGGCCATCTTACTTCTTTTCTCAGAGAGAACCGTTCTACCGCAACTGCGCCGGCGGCAAACAAAACCGGAAAGATGGGGACGACATAATATATTTTTGAATTCTGAACCATATAGACAACAAGGAATATTATGGCTGTCCATCCAAGAAACCGGAACTCCCGCGCATCCTTGCTAAAAAGGAGATACGCCAGACCGGAAAGCCAAACGGGGAGCGTGAAGGGATTGAGACCTATTGCCAACTGGAAAAGAAAGGCAAGCGGTGACAATGAAAGATTTTTGTATTCTGTAGCGTTGCGAATGAATTCGAGTGTCGGCCAACCGTGGTTTATTTGCCAAAAGATATGCGGGAGGAATATGATAAGACCTACAGCGCCGCTGAGATACAACCAGGGCGACCCCAATACGCTCCACCGCTTTGTGATGACAAGTGAAACAAATAATGAAAAGTCCAACACCAGGAAGGTGTACTTATTCAGTAGTCCAACTCCGAGAAGAATTCCCAGGCCGATCCATTTTGTTCCGGATGGCGCTTTGATTGTAGTCAAAAACAGCACAACAAAAAGAGTGCACAGCATGATATCTACCGGATTCATTGAAAAGAAACTGCTCATGGCAGGAAAAGCCGAGGAGAAACATATCGACAGTGCGGCGAGCGATTGTGAAAATCCGCCTCCTCCGAGAATCTTGGCAATTCGTGCTGCAAGGAGAACTGTAACGGCGCCAGAAAGCCCCGACATGAGACGAAGGCCGAAGATCGTCTCACCAAATATCTGAGTGCTCAAAAAAGTCAACAGCGCGACCAGGGGAGGATGATCAACATAGCCCCATGCAAGATGTTTGCTGCAGGCGAAGTAGTAGAGCTCATCTCCGAAGAATCCGTATCGCCCCGCTGTGGCAAGAGTGAGCGCGAGAAAAAGGATCGCTGCACCGTTGGGAATTGTGATCAGCCCTCGAAGGGACTCCCGCACTTTCATGCTGTTCACTTCCTTAAGATGCGTTAGATGACCGGTCCTGCCCAAGCTGAGTTCTCGTTAACATTGCGCTCCAACCAACTTCTCGGCGAAGAGCGCAGTTCATCCGTGTTCTTTGGACGGATTGAGCGAGACTCTTCATCTATGGTTCTTCATTCCCCCTTCAATGTCTTGGTTTGATGTACAGCCAGAGACTTTAGAAAAGAATTCATTTACCATTCATAAATAAAAAACAGATAATGAAGAAAAGAAGTAATCCAAATCTGATTGGCAAACCACTCCATCCAATAACCACGCTCGTTCTGATTTATCTCTTCTTCAACTTTTCAAATTCATCCGCGATAGATTCTATTTAACGAGAACCATTTTCCTTGTAGAAGCGAAACCTGATGAGGATTCGATTCGGTACAAATATACTCCGCTAGCCACTTGTACGTTGTACTTGTTTTTTCCGTCCCAGTAATACGTGTACGTTCCCGGCTGAAACTGCTGATTGACAATCGTGGCGATTTCCTGTCCAAGGATGTTGTATATCTTCAACGTCACGTGACCCGATTTGGGAATGGAGAACCGGATTGCCGTTTGAGGATTGAAAGGATTCGGGTAGTTCTGGCTGAGATCGAACTTAGTTGGAAAATTCGGGTCAACTTTGATTCCGAGAACCGTCGGATTGAATGTCCATCTGTCTGCTGAGGTTAGATAATGGCGCGCGAGTATTTCAAATTCTTCGGTGGAATCAAACGCAGCTACCTCCCTATTGGCGGTTGAGACCCACATTAGAGGCATTGTATTATCCAGTATATCAGTGGCGAGTGCAGGGTTATTGGTGAGTTTCGAGTAATGTGACGCAAAGACGAAGAGCCATTCTCTGGTTGTTGTAACGTTATTGATTCCATTTGAATATAATGGAGGCCAGTACTTCGCATCGACAAGTCCACCGAGGACGTTATTCTCAAGGAATCCTAATTCAAGTCTTTGATTTGAATTTTCTTCGTCATATGCAGCGATTGGAATCGGGCGCCTGTCCTGGTAGGCATAGCCGGGATTCTGATTTATTATAAATGGTGTAAATGATGGATCAGCAGAACCTAGGTCCGCGTGGCGCAAATATCTGTATGCCATCGTAACATTCGAATCGCTTGGATTGAACGGATTACCGTTGGTATCAGTCGAGACAAACTTCAGGAGCACGTTGTGAAGCTGCGACGGCAACACGGTTGAGCTGCTGAACCAGTTCTGGTATCCCATTCCGATTGCACCGTTGAAGCCCTCCAGATTCATTCCAGTTGCATTTAACCATGTAATGTTTCTCACACCGCTCGGCACCTCCCAACCGCTCATGCCGATCGCCGAATTGACAGTGGTGCCGGCAACTATGAATCCATCAGTCAGCGGCATATTATCACCTAGCCGATCTGGAAGAGGATGGTTTCTGAATAGAAATGTTCCAGTGGTCGAATCTTGCAGAGAAATTCCGGGATCGCCTTGCGCGTCAATAGAGTCCACTCCAAGTATTAAATAAGAATGATCCTTGACCGAATCAGGGCGAACAATCCGCAGCGTAAAATCACCATCCGCCTTCCCCGAAACATGTTGGACTACTGCAACGCGAAGAGGCGATTCAAACTGGTACACGGGGAGTTGAAGTGAATCCTGCCAGGAGTTTCCTGCTGTATCAGCAACCGTCAGTACCACTTCATAATCAGGAGCGCTGTACGATGCTGGTATTTGCAGTGAAAAGAAACTGTTCGCGCTGTCCGGAGCATAATTCATCGTGAATGAAGAGTCTGAAGAAATTTGATTCACCGTTATTAATTTTCCGTTCATCTCATTCTGAAGCTGCAACTTCAAATCATTCACCGGATAGATTCCGGCGTTTTCCATTTTCATGCCGAGCCTGAGAACCTCTCCAGGATTTGCAAGGCCATCCTGATTAAGATTATCCTGTTCGATCGTGACACCGCTGAGAATCAAAGGGCCGTTGGTTGTGATATGATCGAAGACATCCTGCCAGATGCCGCTCCCGAATGCTCCTGTTCCTGATATGTCGAGACGGAGGCCGTCAAACTGTGAAGGAATTGTAACGGTGTCGGCGAAGACTCCGTCTGAAGCTGTGCCATCTCCATGTTGGCCGTCGTCATAAAGGGGGACGGTAATCAATAAAGATCCGTCGCGATGTCTCAGGCTGGCTGTCATTGACTTAAGTGCGCCGGTGCTTCCATTTGCAACTATTGTAAGACGAGACGAAGAAGCTCCGTAAGCCACGGAGACATTCGCATTCGGGGGAGGGGCTTTGAAAAGGGAGTTATAAAAGTTGCGGGCGACTATCGCGCCCTGTTTTAACACTGCGACGGACGAAAGGTAACTTGGGCCAATCGCGCCGATCGATGCCACCACCACCTCCGCTGTATCGTGTAGTTTCAGCGTAAATGGACCCGAGATACATAGGTCGCGCCGATCGCCGGGGGTCAAGTCGTATCCGTCCACCCAGCCGGTGTGGGTGACAGGATCGCCGGACAAGATGAAGTTTGTCACGATCGCATGCGCTGTCGCATATGGTGAGGATGTGTAGAACGGCACCCCCGCGGGATACTGCGGTCGCGGAAGATCCCCACGCATGAGGTTAAACATCTGCATCGTCCCGGGGTAGAAACCGAGATCGGGGTCGCCTATGGTAGATCCGACTCCGAAGTAGTCGTACCCCGTCATAGGATTTGAATGCCAGGGTTTGTACCCTCTTCTCCAGCGAAAGTTGATTTGGACGCTATCCGATGAATTGCCGGTGTATTGAGCCGGTCCCTCCAGAACACACACTCCGCTTGCGGGTGGCGACAAACCTACGGAGGCGTACTTTGAATCCACCGGCTCTCCGTTGTAGCAAAATCCAAGATTAAGGGTCGAGTCGCATCCGGAATAATCGTCCGACATATCTCCGTTGTCGGGATCCCGCCACTGGACGATGTACATGCTGTCGATTTCCGAGTTCGACGCACTTGTAGTCGTGCCTTTGTAGATCAACTTGACCTGCTTGAATGTCATGCTGTTGAGTTCAGCAGGCGAATCATACGCCCAGAGAGTCACTTGTTCTTCAATACCTATCGGTTCTGAGCCGTACAAAGCCACTGCTTGATTCGGATCGAGGTCGTTGCAGACATACCAGACGGTCTGTCCGGCGCCGGGGACACCAGGGATGCAATGCGGGCTTGTCGGATCGAAAGCGTTATCATTTCTCACCACGCCGACGGAGTCGATGTACCATGGTGCACCGATCGAGGCAGGCCACTGGAGCCAGTCAGTATAATACTGCTGCTTAATTTGATCGAGCTCGGCGGCGGTAACTTCACTGGTTGACACCTGAAAGTATGATGCGGCGTCTGAAGTCAGATCGGGAGGCGAGGCCTGACCTGGAACCACGTCGGGTCTCACTCTCCATATCCTGGCGTTGGCTCCTGCAGTATCATCGGCTCCTGTAACAATTCCCGATCCATTGGTGATGATTCTTCCCGCCTGCATGCCGGTGGGATACGTCGCGCCCCCTACACGGAGAATTTCGCTTCCGCCATCTCTCACCATTCCACCGAACACAATTCCTTCCTGGAAGATTAAACCGATTCCGGAACCTTTGGGAAACTCGCCGTTCCACTTTCCGTTGGAAATGTTTGGCGGGAACAAAGCATTATCAGTAGTCCAAGAAGTCAGGTTATTGAAGTTCAGAACCGTACTTGCCGGTACACCGTTCACCTTTAGCGGCATGGGCTTTGATTTTCTGCCATCGGGATTTCCCGCGAAAGAACTCTGAAAGTAAAGAGTTGTTATTGCCAACAGGAGAAGCACTCTCATTTCTCGCATGTCTGATTCCTCCTGGCCACGGATATGTTCCCGGGCCGTAGACCTATTCTAATGAACAGTATTAATTTGTGTCCTTATCCGGCTTCATCCGACAAAAGGGCCGTCTTACTTGACTAAAAGCATTTTCATTGTCGAAATGAATCTGGACGATTCAATCCTGCAGAAGCATAATCCACGTGATACCTGGACCTTTTCACGCCCGGAACAACAGTCTGGCCAGGTCGGACGTCTGATCTCACTCTCCAAATTCTGACGTCAAGGTCACTTGGATTTTCTGCTCCCGTTACATTACCACTGGCATCACTCAGAATTTTCCCCGCCTGCATGCCTGTGCCGTAAGCGGATCCACAAATACGAACCGTCACCGGCTGGTTGTCGTGCACAAGTCCGCCAAATACAATCCCCTCCTGGAATATCACCCCAACGCCCGAGCCTTTTCGAAACTCTCCATTCCATTCATTCTGACCCCGGGGCACCTTCGGAGGAAAGAGTCCGTCATCCTGAACCCATGCAGTGATGTTGTTTGTGTTGAGAACTGTGGAATAAGAAGAGCCGAGGATTTTGCGGGGGTAATTCTTCCTCTCGGAAATTGCGCGCTCCTGTAAATAGGACTTCACATTCGCGAGGAGGAATATCGAGGATAATACAAGTGTGATGAGCTTGCAGAATTTCATGCCGCCCTCCCTGACCCTCAGACCATGAAGCCATCTGTAATTCTTTAGATGCTCACTGTTCATCTCTCCCACAGCCTCTCGCATGCGATGTCACCTGCCCGCCTGTGATTCTGGTAAAAGACTAATCAAACGGCTATTAAAAAGCAATGAACCCCCCTGCCACCATTTTGTATTTCATCATTGCTCGAGGAGAGATTGTGCTTCCTTTACTCTCCATTTTCAACGTGGGCGCCGTTTTCAGTACTGGCAACTATACCATTAGCAGGTATCAAATCACAAAAGTAAAAACGATTGTCCCGCAAAACGATCTCTCCAATTGTAAATGTTATCTTTTCTCGAAATATCGGTCCGTCATATACAAACGAATGAAACTCTCCATTTTCCCCGCATGGGTCAACGCCGGGCGGGAGATCGGTCAGAAATTGCTTATCAAACATCCTGCCGACAAATGTTTTATCCAGGACTTTTGAGTCAACGCAGGTAACAACTGCTTTGAATTCCAAATCCATGAATGTGTTGGCAAGCTCAGTTGTATCCCTCTTCCATATCGGGAAGATTCCCTTCATTCCTATTTGCGACAGGTTTCCTTCTCTATACTTCCTTAGGTCCTCTAAAAAAATGTCCGCAAAAACAACTGATGATACACCTTTACGCTGATATTCTACTAGCTTCTCTCTCATTCTTGTTTCATACTCATCGTTGGATGCGTTCTTCGTGATATAGATCTTTTCAAGCGGAAGACCCAAAGATTCCGCCTGCTGTTCGAGAAGAATACGCCGAACGCCGTGCATGCTGATCCTGTCGTAGTCCTCTGTTACGGTCGTAAGTAGCGCTGATACTTCATAGTTATTGGGCTTCTGTATTTCATGTAGAGACATGGCACTATCCTTGCCGCCACTCCAGGATAAAATGACTTTCTTATTCATTGGTACCCAGAATTATTTAGTTTGTCAATTTAGAATACGACCGTGCGAATCACGCCCGTGCCGCATCACCGGCGTTGAGTGTGCCGAAGGCATCCCTTCGGGAAACTCCATCATCCATTCGGTTGCACTTGCCCGTCACTTTAACAAGAGGAACTTCTTGGAATCCTGGTGGTTCCCTACTCGAAGTGTGTAGAAATAAACTCCGCTCGGTAGGTTGCCTGCATTGAAAATGACGGAGTGATTGCCGGGATTTTGCCTCTCATAAAGCAATGTTCTCACCAGCCTCCCCAGGATATCGTACACCCTTAAAGTCACCAGACCGCTCGTAGACAGCTGATAGTTGATGAAAGTAGATGGATTAAAAGGATTCGGAAAGTTTTGCTCAAGCCTGAACACGGTTGGAGAAATCGGTTTGTTCTCGATACCGCTGACACCGCCCGGATACTCTAACCTCAGATTATCCACATAAATCGTTCCTGAACTTGACTGCCCTATAACAGTACTCCCGGCAAGCTGGATCTCTATTCTCTCGAACGTCAGCGGATAAGTCGGTAGGGCAGTGCCTGAAAGCTCCGACATCGCCGTCATCCCGGCATTTATGTTTGCGAAAGAGGTGCTGTCGTTGAGGTACTTCCTCCCTATGGCACGGAAAAGATCCGAGTCGACATCCGCAAAGCGGTAGTAGAGTCTGTGATTTCGACCGTCCGACTTCACATCAAGGAATATGGAATCGGGAATCCCGTAGACAGGAATATCCTTGTTGAGGTAAACCATGTATGTCGTTGATGCGGCATAAGTGTACTTGTAGTTTATTCTGAAGGATGCACTCCCCACGGACATCTGGTCCGTCGCAAGCGTGACGGAAAGCGAATCCAGATTCGATCCATCAAAGGTCCAGCCGCTGACGCTCTCAAGAGGATCGAAGCTGACCAAACCGGTGGCGCACTCGACTCTTACCACGCCCGTATCGGATGTGCCGTTGAACGAAGCAATTATTTTTGTAATGCCTGTCTTCAGCCCGGTAAATAAACCTGTCGAATCGATTGTCCCCACGGAGGGAACCGTTGAGGTCAGTCTGAACATCGTTATCGGCAAATAATGCTGTACCGAATCGGCGTCGAAGATATTTACGCTAATCTGTAGAGTTGTCAATGAATCCGTAACCGCAAGTTTCGGACTTAGTGCGAAATACTTGAAGTCGTAAGTTCTCACGAAGCATGAGTCCGTAGTGCCGTTGAATTTTGCGAGGACATATCCGCTGTCGGGGTGGGCCGACGGAGTAAATACACCATACGGCTCTATCGAACCGAGACTGCTGTCGCAGGAATACTGTACCATCGAATGAGGGAGTATAATCGTATTGCCGTTCTTATCGACCGCAGTTGTGAAGAAAGAGTGAGTGTCATAGCGAAAGAGATTGAGGGAATGGTCTGAGAGATGCATCGAGGTAAGATCCGTCGGCGAAGAAGAGGAAAGCACCATTAAAGTGTAAAAGAAATTTGAAGCGAACCCTTGCAGGCTGTCTGCTCCGCCGCCATGACCCTGGCCAGGAAAGAAAACGGCCTGATTATATATTCCCAGTTGGGTAGCAATTCTGGAGATCGTTATGCCGCCATATAATTCTATGCCAAAATCACCCGACACGCCGCTATCTTGTGGTACGATCGTGTCTGGCACACCATCGATGCTCGCAACAGGTACTTCCCCGGCATTGATCCATGTTGGATCTACAATTCCACCACAATAATTTATTATGCCTTTAATCGAAGATGATAATCCGGGATTCCCGCTTGTGCCTTCAATATCTCCCCACTTCGCCTGATTCACGTCGGTCGGGATTTCATCCTCATTCCAGTAACCATAATGGACCGCAACCATCGATCCCGCAGATGAACCTTCAAGATAAATTTGTGAAGTATCAATTCCATATTGGGCGGCATTTAAGCGGAAGAAGCGAACCGCAGCTTTAGTATCTTGAACTCCTCGCAACAGCGCTTCCAGTATTGTCGTAACTCCCTTCGGAGATCCAATGCCGAGTCTGTAATCTATTGTAGCCGAGACATACCCGCGCTCAGCGAAGTCGGTGCAGTTTAAGCTCATATCGCTTCTTACGCCGCTGACGAGGCTTCCCCCGTGTATGCAGATGACGAGCGGTCTCGACGTCAGAGTGTCGCCCGTCGGTTCGTATAAATCGAGGTACAGGGAATCGGTCGCCCCATTAATGTCGAGCGCCCTGCCGAATTGAATGCCCGTCGTGATTGTTGCAGAGGAAAAAACAATGTCTCTATAACGTCTTCCTGCATCGGCAACATTTACCAAGATGAGCGCAAATATGACCGTGAGCAACTTTATGGCCAGACTGTGAAATGATTTCATTGAGTTATCTCCTTTTGTCGAAGCACTTAACATTCCACTTAAGTATTCTCTAAAGGTTGCTTATTTCAATTTAGAAACATATTGGCAAGAGGTAAATGCAGTAATGCGTAGAAGAATAGTTGAGAAGCACGTCCCCGTGAGCTTCTAGCGACATCCCCCGTATCAAGTATACAAAATAATGAGCGGGACAGGATCGAGATCGAGGACAAGGAGCGGTTCATGAAGGCCGCAAAAAAGCGCGGTCTGGTTAAAATAACGCCGGCAAAAGGGGAGCCAGATCTGATCGCAATTCTAGCATATGTTAAGAAAACTGGCGAGATCCCCCCGGGCTCGAAATTCGTTCCTTCTTCAACAAACTTTTCATACTCACTCACAAATGGACGTAACAACAATGGCGACGGAGAAGAACAATATACCGAAGCTCGATCCTGAACTAAACATGGAAGTAACAGATAAATTGCTCAGAGACAAACCGCACATCGGTGAATCTTCATTCGGGAAATACTATCTCTACAATGTAGAGAAAGGCGGTTTCGAAAAGTCATTCTTCGCGCCGATTGAGATCCACGAAGTACTTCAGGCAAACAAACTCAAAGCCGGATCGGAATTCAAGTTGAAGAAAATCATGGATCAGAGCAAACCGAAGTTGGAACTTGCTCTCGTTGCAGCTTCATCGACCGGCAATGGTAACCACACCCCGAATCAAGACAACCTGAAAGAGATTATGCTTCAGTGCGTACGTGACAGTGCGGACATCGTGAATGCAGTGAAAGAAGTTCCCTTTTAGACGTGCGACATAAGATCGGTCGCTGCTATGTTCTTCATTGCAAGGACAAAGCAATACGCATAGGACTGTTCAGTTCTTTTCGCGGCTTTTTGGAACTCGTAAAACTTCGGAAGCTTGCGTGCAATTCTTCGCCACCCATGATAGCCGCCCACTGTCTTGAGCTCATAGCGGCAGTCCGAGAGTCAGTAAGAAAATCTATCAGGGCCATCGTCCGCCCTGATCAAGAAGAGATCGTAACAGGCTTCGTTGAGTACCTTCTCACGGTATTCGCGGCTCGTGAAGTTTATAGGTTCTACTGATTTGATCTTGAACGGCTCAATGATCGGCGTTGTCATAAAGGGCAATGAATTGAATGAGGTTAATTTCCCCCATTACTATTACCATTGCGGTTACCATTACCATTTCCATTCCCGTTACCATTACTATTTCCATTCCCATTACCATTACTATTTCCATTCCCGTTACCATTTCCATTGCCGTTCCCGTTGCCATTTCCCTTGCCGTTTCCCTTTCCCTTTCCCTTGATGACTTGACAATTCCCCATAGAGGTATGGGTGACATTTACGTCAACGGTGAAATCTGAGCCCATTGCCTCTAGAGAGAGCGTGTCTCCCTTTGCAGAAACGACATTGAACGAAGCAACTTCGGTAGAATCAGGTTGAGAAATCGCCGCCAGAGTAAAACCGGTGAACGACCAGTTGCCACCTCCAAGCACCGACGGCTTCCTATACCATTGCTGCGCCTCAGCTGTAATATTCGTAAGTTGGTTAATGGTCTCGTCAATCTCAGCGTCCTGTTTATTTGAAATAAAGTAAGAGATAGCGATCGCGACTCCCGCTGCTACAATAATCGCCACAAGGGCGATTAAAAGAAATTGCTGTGTTCCCGTGCAGCACCCTCCTCTACGCCAATTGGCAAGGGTTAGTTAACCTAATATCTTCCATTGGACGTTTCACGCTCTCCTCGATCAAATCCCCCCTCTTTGAGTAAACGCCGAAAGCACCATTTCCCGCCCTTCTCATTAGAATTGGACTTGCGGGACATGGCGCAGTGCGCACCACACGGCTAAATAAAATAATCGAGCGGATCTTGCATTCCAAGGATTTACAATCCACTCTTCGACCGCTGCCGTGTGCGGTGGGACCGTCCGCTACACGTTGGTGCAATATTCGCACCGAAGATCTTCTGCCCAATTTCCGATGTTTTGAGATCTTTCTCACGATAGAAGGTGTTTCTGATAGCAAAACCGTAATCCTTCGTTACATTTTCATAATGGAGCAAAAATGAAAAACTTTAGCGGGAGAGTCCTGCCAAATTCGAAAGAAACTCCAATCAGG
Organism: Candidatus Kryptoniota bacterium; assembly: GCA_036567965.1. Taxonomy (NCBI): domain Bacteria; kingdom Pseudomonadati; phylum Candidatus Kryptoniota; species Candidatus Kryptoniota bacterium. The sequence goes on along the minus strand of DATCTN010000017.1, from coordinate 89,549 downwards.
AAGCAAATTGCAAGGTATTTCGTCTAGCCAAGTGGAGTGGTACATATTGCTAATCTCCATTTGCGAATGATGAGTGGGAAAAATTTGTTACACGGAAACGGAGAAAAACGTGGAATGGAGAATCAAAAGGGATTGGTAATCGACACATCATTAAGACGATTCTGAATGGGAAGTGAAATCATGGCAGTCTCTGTTTTGGGGACTGCTATTTTTTCACCTGCTTGTGGTTCTCCACAGGTTCAGCTGTCGCCTATCATCTCCCTGGTACCACAATCTACTTTTTACAAAGTTCAAAATGTTTCACTCTCTGGGGGCAGGTCACCCGATTTGACGTTGCAAGTATCTGTTCTTTGAAACGCATAAACTGACAGCCAAGAATAGAAAGAGCCGCCACGATCAGCCATGAAGGGAACCTGGCCACGGACTTTCCATTAATCCCGAGTTTATCAGTACAAACCTTTTAGTTGCAGTAAATAGGCCAGCCTGAATCCGATAAAAATAAACTCGGCTTACAAGCCAAGATCCATCAAATGTCACCTGATAAGATCATGCGCTTTTTTGTTCGTCCACGAGCGTCTTAACCCCTCTGCCGAGCGCATCATATACTATCAGCATGAAATGACTACTCGCTGGCAGCTGATAATTTTTCTTTGTTGTCGGGTTGAATGGGTTGGGATGGTTATGTTCCAATGTGAATTTGGTGGGGTTATTCACGCCCTTCATTACCGCCGCTTATAGAACGGCTGCATGATATGCAGAAGCATTTTTGGTTTTCATAATTCCAATCCTCATTCTGACTTAACGGGAGAAAAAGTCCTTCGAAGAAGGAGTTTTTCTCCCATCTCTATTTGACACGAGATAAATTCAGGCGGATTAGTCAAACAGAAACTACCGTCAGTTCAAACCATTCGACTGCTGCAAAAGAAAATTGAAATAATGGAATTGAGAGTCGCGAATCGTACTTCGCAACTACAGATTACCCTTTCGCGGTTGGATAAAGAAACCTATGCATTACCCGAGATTATCAGAGGAAATTGACGCCGATACGAACTGGTTAAAGGCCGGGCTGAACCGTCTCAGGTCGCGCCAGTCGTCTCTTCGGTTCTAATCAGCTTGCCGAGCGTATTAATCTTCAGCCTGTGCGCGAAAATCAAAACGAAAACTGAACCTACGATCGTAATCTCCACGTATCCGAACAGATATGTCAGAGACGCGTAAGCTAATGCCTCAACCTTCGGTACTCCTGATATTATGACCAGGGCCTGGGAGACGAACAAATGGTAGACTCCCATCCCGCCGGGACTCGGCAAATTCCATGCTATAGAGCTCACGAGCATCAGGAGGAACGCGTCGAAGAAAGTGGGGTGCAATCTCGTACCGAAGGAAAAAGCGAAAAAGGGGATGTACATGGCGAATATATAAACGATCCACATCACTGCCGTATAAATCGCAACGGCACCGACCCGCTTTCCTGACCGGAGAAGTCTGAACGATGCTAGAAAGGACAGGATCGCGGAATCGACCTTAAGAGCAAATTTCCGGGGAAGGATGAACTCCACGATATGAAGGAGCATGCGCTGGACTCTGTCCGAAATCGAAGACATGTAAAGACATCCGCCGACCACTAGCGACCCGGCGACGAGCAACACGCCTGCGACGCGGAGGAACGGGAAGGACTCAGTGAGCCCACCGTGATAGAGGAACAGGGCCACGCCGAAGAGTATCCCGGAGGAGATCATGTCGAAGAGTTTTTCCAGGACTATCGTCCCGAATACGCCGCTGACTCTCACTTCCTCAAGCCGCCCGGTAATGTACCCGCGCACAATCTCGCCGAGCTGGGGGAGGAAGTTATTGAAGAGGTACCCAACCGTTATGCTGCCCCAGGCGTTGACCAGCGAGACTTCCTCCTTGAGCTCCCGAATTATCACGCGCCATCTGAGCGCGCGGATGAAATGGCTTAGAACGACTACGATAACAGTCAGGAGGAGTATGTAGAAGTTGGCCTTCAGCGAGTCGTGGAGCAACGAAGAGAAAGATATCCCTCTAAAAGCGAAATAGATGAACAAGGCCGCGATGAGCACACCTACGACCGCTCTCAGTAAATTAGATCTGTTCAAAGAATATTTCCGGTGATCGGGTTCAACTCTTTGAATGTCGCATTGATGCTGGATGGTTTCGGTCTTCGCCCCGTGTTTCGACAGTTGAACTGTCCCAAGGCCCGGGATTCAGACGCGCTCACCAATTTTCACGGAATGCACAAACGTCGAGCAATCTTTAGTAAAGAAGGCATGGAAGTAAGCCCTGGCGTATTCGTAGTTCACTCTCCAGAATCCCGACTCGTCGAAGCGCCTGGGTGAAGACTGAGCCCATACCTTCTGTGAAAACTTAACCTTACCCGCCGAGCGTGCCAGCATCATTGCCAGCACGGCGTCATCGCCCCAGAACTTGATGGGAGGTATGCCGCCGATTTTATGCAGAGCCTCGCGAGTTGCCGCGAAGTTGCCGCCGATCAAGATGGCCGCCCTGCGCCAGAAGAGAACCCTCAGGACGGACGGCAACGCGGGCAATATTACCCGCGTATACAACTTGTTCAACCAAAGTTGATATCCGGTGGAGAAGCCGTAGAAATACGGACCGCTCACTGCTATCGCCCCCTTCTCAATCTCAACCCTGATGCTTGCGATCCAATCGTCAGGGATCCTACAATCGGAGTCGATAAAACAAATCACATCGCCGGTCGATTCCAGGAATCCCCGCTGCCGCGCAAAATTCGGCCCGGGCTGTTTCTCTGACACAACTTTCCCTTTTCCTCCCAGTGCGATGACCGCAGCATTGCGGGTTCCATCGCTGGAGTTGTTGTCGACGACTATGACTTCAAGAGAGTCACCGTCCTTTAAGACCTGAGATTGAACGGCGTGGACAGCCGGTGCGATTTGCGCATCTTCATTGAAGGCAGGTATCACTACTGAAAACTTCATTCGCCTGGCGCCTTTACTTTTCTGAATTATACTGAAATGTTATTCAAGAAGGAAGAATATTCGAGGTCGAGTACTGTCCTGATTAGAGTCTTTCTCAAGTGGGAAACGACTTTAACCGTCAAGGTCCAAAAGACACGCTAAGATTACAATATTGATTTAAATATTCCTAGCGTCCATTTGCGGTAAGACAGCCAGGCATGATTACAGATTCTACCTTACCCTTTTGAAAATCTCACAATTGGTACAAATGGTATGGTCAGTCTCGCCTTGATAGTTCATTTTGCCGAATAAGCTTCGCGAATACACATATTTGTCATTGTACCAGATTTCTTCGAAAGACTCTTTCGTTAAATCTCCCCAAACATTTTCCCTGCTCGTAACCCAGCAGCATGGTGTAACCTTTCCATCGGGATTAATAACGGGAGATGTGAAAAGCTGGTTGCATGGCTTGTCGTTTATTGGAGGCTTATTACCATTTTTGTAGTAATCCAGAACAAATCCAGGATTGTCAGGCAGCCATTTCTTCTTCCTTTCTTCAACCGTGCCTGCAAATGTCATGTCGGGGATGTCGTCAGCCAATCCCATTTTATCGAAAGTAATTTCGATACGCAGTTCTTTAGCCAACTTTTTTGCGAAGTCGATTTCATGCTCATTGAATTTATTTACGATGAATTTCCAGACGATTTTCGGATCCCTTTTCTTCAACCTTTTTTTGGCTTCGACTGTCATTTTAATATTCTCGATAACCCAATCGAGACGTCCTTTAACTCTATATTTCTCGTAAGTTTCCTGAGAGGCTCCGTCCGCTGAAATCACCAGCAGATGCAAACCGGAACTAATTAATTGCTCAAAAAACTCGGGTTTTTGTTTAAAACTAAAGTTTGTATGCACAGCGGTATAAATATTTCTTGAAACGGATTCCTTTATCATGTGCAATGTTTCATGGTACAGAAGAGGTTCACCCCAATTAAACAGCACTAAGACCTTAAGCGAGGGAATCTTTTCCAGGACCATGTTGAACGTATCGATAGACATCTTTCCTTTCTGGTAGTCCTGATTCTTCGATGCGCAAAGAGGGCACTCAAGGTTGCAGATGTTTATCGGATCGACAGTCGCGACTGTCGGGAGTTTAGGTCTCAGATCATTCGGGTTGAATCTGTACTTAAGCCATTCAACAATCTTGTTTTGGATGTTTATAGGTACTCTTTGCCAGAGAGAAAGATAAGCTTGGAACACGAATCCGTTCACGCTCACCTTATTGCTTCCCACTCTTTATAGAATCGCTTCAACTTAGTCCAGGGTCCTGCGCTCAGGATCCACGACGCGACCGTTCTCCAATAGCCCCATCTGCGATACCTTCGAGGAGACTCATATACGGTCACTCCCCGCAAGAACAAGACCCTCCCATGTTTTCTTAGCCTAGTAAACAGTTCAAAGTCTTCGCCCGTGACGAGCTCTTCTTTATAGCCTCCCACGCTCTCGTATACTTTTCTTCTGATTAATTGGCACTCGCCCCTTGCTATCCCGCGCCCCAGAAGATTTGAAAGAAAGTAAAAGACATTTAAAACCAGGCTGAAGATTCTATCATTCATATTCTCCTGTTCCGGCAGGCACCTGATAGGACATGTCATTGCCACGTAACCATTCGAAGCGAATTTCGTCTGCGCCATCGACAACAGCTTGTCCAAATCGATTCTGACATCCGCGTTGATAAAGAGGAGGTTATCCCCGCTGGCCGACCCGGCACCCTTCGACCGGCAGGCTGAGATGGTCCTTGTTTCACTTAGCTGATAGCAGAGCACCTTGTCGCAATATTGTTTGGCGATCTCAAGCGTGCCGTCCGAGCTTCCACCATCTGATACAATGATTTCATAGTCGAATTTCGATTTGAGAGACGGATTGCCAAGCGACTCAAGAAGCCCGGGCAGGAGTTTTTCTTCGTTCAACGTGGGTATTATTATGGAATATTTCATGATCAGAAATCCGTAGAAGCTGTCACATAGAGGAATTGGTCTATAGATGCTTTCGATAAATAGAGTTGGTCGATCGACTGAAGAGAGTAACTGATATCCAGGAAGTACTGTCTCACAGGCTCGATGCGCGTTGAAATGTCGAAAATGTCCCTGTTGACCCTGAAACCCATCAGGAACACGTTGGTGTATTTGAAGTCAAGATCTCCCCGGTTGACGTCACCGCCAAAATTCCTGGTGATGATCCCCCTATCACTGAATGTCGGGTTTCCATTGACGTCCAGGAAGCCTTCCCCAGAACGCTGATGCTTGTACAAGAAGTTGAGAGTAATTCGATTCGTCAGATAGTAACCCAGCTTGAAGGCCACCTCATCGGAGTTCGGCGGGAGGGCAGCTCCGATGCTGATTCCCCAGTTGGTATAATTGCTCATATTAGTCCGGTGCGAGTAGACGAACGGATCGATTCGGGTGTATTCCACAGAGGCCGAGAGGTCATTGAGTCCGAAGGGCTCGACGTACATGAATCCGGCCTGATAACCGAACTTGTTGTCATTCCCGGCCGGAGTCTTCTTGCCCAGTGTGCTTGTATTCAGGTCATCTATAAGGAACGAAAGCTGTATCCCGATATTCGTGTGAGGCCTGAACTCGCAATCGAAACCGATCAGTGCGTTACTGAGGGGATCCTCATGAGTGCCCAGATTCTCCGACTCGATTACACTTGCTGGATTGAGATATGTGAATGAGAAGGGTACGTTACTAAGGATAAGGCTTTCGAAAAGACCAAAGCGGAAACTGCGCGACAGTTCAATATCCAGGCGATGGCCCAATATGCTTTTCGATGTGAGTGGGGCTCCCAGCGAATCCCCCTGGAGGTTACCGTAGAAAAACGAGTAACGGAAGAACTTGTAATCGATATCCAGTTTGCCAAAATCAAACGGAGGAATATTGTCTGAGATAAAAAGTTTATCGATATAGCCGTTTCCCATTTCGAAATTGTCTCTTCCGATAGTCAGGGAGACAGCATGATTTGCAGTTTCATAACGCATGTACCCGGCATTGAAGGCTGTGATAAATTTATCGTCGACGAACTTAGTTGAAGCCGCCAACGACGGATCGTAGCCGGTTGCAACCTGGCGTGCGTATTTACTACCGCTAAACGATTGACCTTCAGTGACCTGGACATAAAACGCAAGGTTATCGTAGAGTGTGCCTCTCAGCCTCGGGCCGATCTCGAAGAGCGAGAGCTGCGCTTTTTGAAAACTTTTCGCGTCGAAATTTCTGTATGAGACCGCTCCGATACCGTCCAGGAACAATGAAAAGTTCGAGTCCGCGTATGAAGCCAGATATTTCTGCTTATCGTTGCTGAAGATCTGCAGGACGCTATCGAGTTTGAACTCATGAAGAAAGGAATACGATTCATCCATGCTCTTATCGATATCGTACCTAAACTCCACCATTACGTCTGCGAGTATCTTCCGCTCGGTAGGTGATAATTTCTCTTTGGCCTTCGCAATATCTTTTAAATACGATGCGACTTCCCCCCTGCTTATCGGAATACTGGCGCTGTTATAATCGATTAACCCTTTCATGCTCATCGTTTCCAGAAAAGGATACACTTTATGATCGACAGGAACCAGCTCCGTTTGTGCCATTGAAACAACCGGAAGCAAGATGGAAAGGACCACAATATGCCGCAGTATACCCCTTCCAAGGTTTCTCACACCGCACTCCTTTTTTTGATCAGTCTATCTGGATTGAAGCCTGGTTGATCAGTTCTCCGGCACGACACTACATAACTACCCTTTTCCTTGAGCGGAAACGTTCCCGGCCAAACCGGCCGATTGCATTCGCAGTGCAAATTCCTTACGGCGTTTCCCTTCGAGGAAGCGCCCCCGGGTGAAATGATGGAACACCCAATCGGGATAATGATAGATCATCATCAACAGCGTCTTCACGAAGAACAGCGGATACCTCTTCCAGATCCTCCTGTAGACGCCGCCGTCGGTGAAGGTCATATGGTTCATCGAATCTATGACCCTGTACAGTGCATACGAGTCAAGATGATCCGTCCTGATATTCGTGTTGATGCAATCGTAATAAGAATAATCGTCGAGATTAGTTATGTAATTCCCTTCGAGAAGTTGCTTCCGAAGTTCAGTACCGGGGTACGGAGTCAGCGTGAAGAACAACGTCGCATCCAGCCTGAGTTTCTTTGTGTATTCATACGTTCTCCAAAGACTCTCTTTATCGTCGGAGGGATTGCCGACTATGAATCCGCCGAAGACAAAAATATCATTCTCCTGAAGCGCCCTGACTACGGTTTCGGTTTCACTGGTTTCAAATTGATTGTCCTTCTTGAAGAATTTCAGCGAATCGTCGGAGTCGCTCTCGATTCCCAGGAACACCCATTCAAATCCGGCCTTCCTCATCAGCTTCGTCAGATAAGGATTGCGGCTAAATCCCTGGACACTTGCCTGAGTCAAATACTTGATATCGTTCAGCCCGCGGTCGATTATTCCGTTGCAAAGCTCCTCAAAATGGGTTTTGTTCAGGACGATATTGTCGTCGGTGAAAAATATTGCCTTTGCACCATGATCTTTCGCTGCCTGGATATCCCGCAACACTCTCTCGTTGCTGAATTGTCGGAAGCTGCGGCCGTACATTTTCGTTATCGTACAGTAGCTACATGTGAAGGTGCAGCCCCTCGAAGTCTCGACCACATCGGTCTGGTACCCAAAGAGCCTGAAGTTCTTGTTCTTGATTACCCTACAGTCTCTGTTTGGCAACTCAATGTCGTCCAGGTTAAGCAATTCGTCGGGAGGATTCTGAACAATCCTTCCGTCCTTTTTGAACGAAACGCCCGGTATCTTATCGCAGCTGGTGCCGTGGTACAACGCCTCTGTGAGTTTGCGGAAAGCGACCTCACCTTCTCCACTTACGATAAAGTCCAGGTAGTCCGTATCGTTGCTTTGAAGAACCTCTTCGTATGCTACCGTTGCATGGTAACCGCCAAGAACCGTCTTCACATTCGGGTTGATCTTCTTCGCGATTTTCGCAAGCTCCAGCATCTCGGCATACTGGAACACCATGGCACTGAAACCGATTACGTCGAAGTGATTCTTCGTGATGTATTTCGTGAAATAGGATTTCGCATTGAACCGAACAGCCACCAGGTCCAGGATCTTTACCTTACAGATTTCGCGATTCACATTCGCCGCAAGGGATGATAGCCCGCCGTTGGGCTGTGTCATCAGAAATGCGCCGTACCCGGTGATCTTCGAACTCGCGACCAGCAGACAATTGATCATGTACTCCCCTCATTTAGTGATCGCCACGTGATTTTCCGAATAATATATGGATATCGTGTTAACCGCGCAAACTCTTATGTCACCGTCATAAGTCATGATAGTGTTATATTGTCGTATTGTTACTGTTTGTTGCTCCAAACACGAAGCGTGAGTTTCAATTGCAGATACGGTATGGGGGCATTCGTCCCTTTTTTTGTTCGGCCATCCTTATGCTTGGACTAGTTCTAAATGCCAAGGGGCAGGATAGCTACGATATACTCGTCGGCAAAGGCCGGGACCTGGCGTACAACGTGCGGTTCGAGGAGGCCGAAAGCCTCTTTACTGAAGCCGCCCGTATTTCTCCCGGAAGAGCCGAAAGCTATTTTAATATCGCGCAAGTCCATCTGTGGCTCTTTCTTTGGACGAACAACCGTGGTGAATACGAGACATTTACAAGATGGTACGACAGTACTGTCACGAAGTCAGAGAAGATCATCGATTCCAACCCAGGAGACTACAGGGCGACGTATCTCCTGGGCGAGACTTACCAGCTCCGCGCGATCGCCGGAGTCGCCGCGCATTCTTATCTCGACGCCTTTTGGGCAACTAAGTCAGCATCCGGCAGTTTCGAAAGGACTCTTAAACTGGCCCCGGACTTTTATGATGCGTACCGGGGCGCCGGTGAGATTCATTACTTCCTCGACTTTTTGCCCGGAAGTGTGAAATGGGCGATCACCCTCTTCGGTATGGAGGCAAACAAGGCCAAAGGGTTTTCTGAGTTGAGGCTGGCGCACGAGAAAGGAACCCTGGATAAGGTAAAGTCGGCTCTCTCGCTCGCGCAGATTTATTCCGACTACGTTGCGGAGTACGACAGCGCGGAGATCCTGATGCGTGAGCTTGTAACCAGGTTCCCCAGAAACCCGTTGTTCAATTACCATCTCGCCGTCATACTTATAAGAGAAGGACGTCTTCACGAAGCCGAGAAGCACCTGGATACCATTCTTAATCTGAACGACCCTGATTTTGCCGTGCTGAACAACCTGTCGGTCTTTCTTAAAGGAGATATTCATTTCAAGCTGAATGATTTCCGGAATGCCGTCAAATACAACAAGATGTTCCTGGAAAACACTAAGGAGCCCGATTACTCGGGGATAGCTAATTACCGGCTCGCGGTCAGCTACAGGGCGATTGGCAACGATTCCCTGATGAAGAAGAGTCTGTCGGATGCGATGCACGGGAACGATCGCATTTACGACGACGCGCAGGCAAAGTCCCGGAGCAAACTCTTCCTCAAGAGGGGAATCTCCAGCGACGAGCTCATGACAATAGAAATGAAAAACAATATCGACGCCGGTGAGTATGAAAATGTTTATTCTACGTTGATGCCAGTTGTTGACCAGATCCAGGATATGGATGCGCGTGCGGAAGCATTTCTCCTCTTATCGGAGTCAGCGATTCACATGGGAGAGTTCTCTGAAGGAACACGGTTCGCAACCATGGCGGACTCCATCGACCGCGGTGACGATGAACGGATTGAGCCGATGTCATGGTACTTGACTGCCCTGGGGAATTACCGCCTTGGTGACCTTTCGGGTGCAAGAAGGTCTCTGCGCAAGGTAAAAGACACGAGCGAATATGGATCGAACAATATTCTGAGTGCGCGGGTAAACAACCTCGAAAGACATCTGAACCCGCGATGATGCGGAAAGTAAGTCGCCGCAATGAAAGGTGGCAATCTGCCTGCAGCAGAAATGGATGTTCAAGCGGCCATCCCATTGCCGACGATTAAATCTGGAAAATGGTATGAGCAGCCCGCCGGACTAGACTCGTTTCAACCTGTTCCGGTCAATATGCTCGAACAGCGCCTCTTGCCCCTTTATTTCCATCATGGTAACCTGGTAGTAGCTGAGACTCTGGTCGTCGTGGAAAGACATTTCAAGCTCGAATGCAACTGTCTTGAACTCGCCGTTGAGGAAAGGGTTGCAACCGATCCCGAAGATGGAAGATCCCTCATGGGCAGTCAGTTTGAAATGCTTTGCATCAGGCTCTACTATACCGCCAGCGACCAACGAAACGCCTCTGGGAATCGAGATGCATTTCATAATCGGGGGCTGGTCACTAACCTTGAGCAAGATCTGAGGACACTCGGATATCAAAACCACTTTGATCTACGCGAAGGTTCGGCTTGGTGCCATGAAAGGCGCAGTCAAGCTGTTCGAAAATCTCAAAGCGCCGGTCACATTTTGGTTACTCGGCTCGGGAAAAGTCGACAGTAACGCCTGAATTTTTGTTGAAATCCTTCAAAATGTTATATTTTCACATAAGCCGAGATGGCGGAACTGGTAGACGCACTGGACTCAAAATCCAGCGAGGCTTAACCCCTCGTGCGGGTTCGATTCCCGCTCTCGGCACAAAATTCAAACCGGGGTGAATATCCACTTCAGTGCTAGAGAAATTCCCATAGCTCCAGATGTTTTAAACAGGACTAACCCGAAACACCCGATGGCTGCAGAACAGGTGTTGAAAGCAGCGAGTCAATATCACGTCAATCTCCGGTAGACGCATCCCGATGAAGTCTCAATTTGTCGTGACGAGATTCCTCGTGCGGGTTCTTTCGAAGGAATCCTCCAAAGGAGTACTTCACGAAGTGACCTGCGGTCGGACCTTTGGGAGATTCCCGCTCTCCCTTTTCACAATTCATGACGTCATTGTTCTCACTCAATCAAGCTTCTAACTGAACCGGCATTTTGGAAAACGAATGTCTATCTATTGCCGACCGAATCCTTCGACTTACTCACCTGGCTTTCCAGCACGCTTATGCGCGAAGCGATCCCTGGATCACCGGGATACATCGACTGAAGTTTTTTCAGGAGTGCCAAAGATTTCGAATAGTCGACTTCCATCGTATAAATATTCAGAAGCACTCCGTACGCATCCTCATTTCCGCTCTGGCTGTAATCGATCGCGGCGAGCGCACCTCGCTCTGCTGAGTCCGCATACTCGCGAAAATGAGATTTGTCGCCGAGCGCAAAATACAATCTTGAAATGTATTCTGTCAACCTGTAGTCCATCGGGATCGCGGCGAGTGGAATTCTCTTCTCCATCTCGTTAAGTACCGACAGCGAATTGGTGAGATCTCCATGCGCCTGATAATAAATGGCGAGTGTCAGGAAAGAGTCTCTTATCGCAGAAATTGTGTTCCTAGCATTGCTGTCATAATACACTCCTGATATGTTCAACCCCTCATAAATGAATCCGTATTTCTGTCCATCCACAATTTTGGCATTGTCGGAGAAAAGACATTTTTTCATAAGAGACACATCCATCGCGTCGAAATATGAACCATTATCCGGGACAGGAGTCACCTCGTAAACAAGTCCGATTCTCCTGAAGTATCCCTGTAGCCCGATGAAATCAGACGGTGGAGTGAGGGTCGTAAAGCACACAGGTCGATTCCACTTGTTTGTGGAAACAATGTTGTTGACCATGATGTCCTGGACCCTCAACGCATGGATATCGCCGAACTGCAGCGTGGGTTGGAGTGTGTATTCTATGTAGCTCTTGTATGATGCGCTCGAGTCTTCAATTCCGAACTTTCGGTAAACATCGGCCGGGACTGCCATTCTGATCTTCTTCGACTCCCACTGGATTGCGCCTGCATTGGCGATCTCCTCAATTTGCGGGTCCGAGAGCCCGATCGGGACCTGCGGCGAACCGTGCGGCGTTTCGTGCTTGAGTTGGAGAAGGTACCAGCCGGTATTCGACAGGCTGAGACAGACTACTCTCACATCTGTCCGGACACCGAGCGCTTCCTGCAGATACCACAGAGGAAATGTGTCGTTGTCTCCTCCGGTGAAAAGGATCGTGTTGGGCGGACACGACTGCAAGATGTCATACGATACATCGAGCGCGGAGAAATTCCTATGCCGGTCATGACTAAAGAGGTTCTCACGAAACATGTTTAGCGGGCCAGCTGTTAAGACCAACCCCGTCAGCAGCACGGTCACCCCCGTCTTCCGAGTAACCCACCCGAATTTTTGGATTGAAGATTTTAGAAGTCCGCTCGCTCCGATTCCGATCCATAACGCGTAAACAAAGAAAGCCCCTACGAAAAAGTAATCTCGTTCCCTGGGCTGCGGCTCCGCCATGTTGAAGTAAACCGCAAGAGCGAACCCCATCATTACAAACATCGTCAGAAAAACCAAACCAAATTTCCAATCTTGCTCGAAAATGTACCACAACCCGAACAATCCTAAGAGAAAAGGAATGCCGTAGTAGCTTGCTGGATAGCCATAATTTTCAGATTTCGATCGCCCGTGATTGCCCAAGAGTTCAACGGAAGAATCCTGAGCGTCCCCTTGTCTTCCGATGAAATTGAAACCGATATATCTAAAGAACATGTGACCGAGCTGGTAATTCCAGAAATAGTCCAAGTCCGAGGAATATTTTTCATAGCTTTTTTGATATTGCGGTTCGCTGCTCCATCTTCTTGGCCAGACAGAAGGCTGCTTGCCGTACTGGTCCCGTCCAATGTAACTCGACAACCTCGCCATGTTTACCGGACTGTTTTCATTTATGGGAGGGAACGCGTTCGCACGCACGACAACCAGAGCATAGGTCGAGTAACCAAGCACGATCATAAGCGCCGCAGTCAATGCGCTGCTCACCAGCAGGTTCTTCCGCCTGACCGCCAATCTTGTGAAATATATAGCCCCAATGACTCCCAATATCGGTGTCAGCTTCACCAGCGAACTATTTTCAATGTCAATCGGTCCGATACTCAAATTTCCGGAAAGCGCGCTCACGATCCACCTCACGATTCCGGGATAAATGACTGCGAACGCGGCACCGGTCACCACAAGGAATTTCAAGAAACGCTTCCACTCAAATTCAAAATATCGGAAGAAGATTATAGCAGCCAGGGGGAAGAAAGCAAGAAGACAGAGTTGATGGATTCCACAGGAAAGGCCCAGGACGTAGGCGACAATGAGAAGATATCTGGACGCACCTGGTTCTTTCCATTTCTCGTACCAGACCAGAGCTAGCCAGATCATCAGTGCAATAAAAAAAATCGCCGAGGCGAACAGACACGACTCCGCCGCATTAAACCAGAATGTGTCCGAGACCGCAAGTGTAAGCGCTCCGATTCCCGCTGATCCAAACACAAGTACGGCTCCCCTGGTGTCCGTTGGAAATCCTTCCCACCTAGAGATGACCTTGACGCCGATGAGATAGAGTAGCATGACGGCGAGCGCGCTCGCCAGGGATGAGACGAGATTAATTCTGAAAGCTGGATCATTTACGAATGTGCCCATCATTGCAAACCTTCCCACAAGCACAAACAACGGCGCGCCGGGAGGATGAGGAACCTCAAGGGCAGGCGCCGTAGCCGCGTACTCTGCACAGTCCCAGAAGGATACGGACTCTTGTGCGGTAAGAGCATAAAGCGCAAATGATAGAACGAATATGGAGAATGCTATGTATCGATTCAGGTTTCTTTTCTGCTGCGATCCGTTTGGGCAGTTCATTTTCAAACTCCAATCTGCATATCGTCTTTCGACGAATGCGGTTGACAGTAATCGGTTCGTGAGTTATTACCGCTGGATAATCCGAGTCAATCCGAAATGCATACCCGCACTTCTTGGGTTGGACTACCGGATTTGACTTATGAACTGATCCCTATTTCTTCGTTTCCAGGGAAGCCCGAAAATCGTGTTGAGGATCGTAAGGTGAGAGAAAATGCTGAGAGGAAAGTGCACGAGCGGTCTGGAGATATGAAGGAGATGTCACTGAGAATGTGAATGTATTTCCGCCTGAGCCACCGTCATTCACGAGCGCGCCTGAATTATCAACGCTAAGATGTCGGGAAGCCTCGGGATCGCCACGCTCACCGTTCGAACTTCTTTCAATTGACGTGCTCACCGTTGTGAAATCCGGCTTGACTGATTCAAGGGCGGCGGTCCCAATGTCGTTTGAAAGCGTTCGTCCGACAAGCTCCGGATCGGGACATTCGCAGGATTGCAGCTGCGCGACAGGCTCACAAAGTTGAAGCGAAAATGCGATCGAAGAAGGACCAGACTTCGATTCCGCGCGAGCAGCCGCACTCGATGCAACGAGGAGGAGACTAATTGCGATGAACGACCTGAGTTTCATATCTGTTTTCCGCCCACATTTTAGGCGAAAGGCCGACTAAAGTCAATTCGATCGTGATGTCTGATCGGGCGGCATATTCGGGCGAACTAAGTATCAATCTTCTTTGTATGACAGCGCCTCGAGCAGTAAATTTCGTCGTGTTTTGTGGAACACAATCACAATCAAAAATGGTGGATGCTATGAAGAGACTCGCATACCTTTTCTTATTCATTTCGATTCTAACGTCCCAGAAAATCTTGGCGCAGGAGCCGTCGCATTATAACTGGGGACCGTTCACCAAGGCCGATACCCTCCGCGGTTTTCTCTCTCCTGTCCGGACGTGCTATGATGTCACGTATTATCACCTCGATATCACGGTTGATACATCGACTCAGTCGGTCCGCGGATCAAACACAATCAGGTTCAAGGTCGTGACCCCTTTCGACAGGATGCAGGTGGATTTGTTCGCGAACATGAATGTAGACAGCATCGCAGCGGAAGACGGCACACTGCTGAAATATTCGCGCGAGTTCGGGGCGGTATTCATCGACCTTCCCAAACTTCTCGAGGCCGGGACCGAGCACCAGATCTTGTTCTACTACTCGGGCAAACCGCAGATCGCCAAGAATCCGCCCTGGGACGGCGGCTTCGTTTGGAAGAGGGACAAGGAAGGCCGCCCGTGGATCATGGTCACGTGTCAGGGCACCGGTGCGAGCTTGTGGTGGCCGAACAAGGATCACCAATCCGACGAGCCGGACAGTATGCTGCTCACTGTTACCGTACCATCAAATCTCGAGGATGTCTCCAACGGAAGACTACGCAGCAAGATCGATTTGCCGAACGGCATGAGCCAATACAACTGGTTCATGAGTTATCCGATCAACAATTACGATGTCACGCTCAACATTGGCGTCTACTCGCACTTCAGCGATACTTACACGAGCAGTGACGGCAGCAAACTGACGCTCGATTATTACGTCCTTCCGGAAAATTTGCAAAAGGCCAAAGTACAATTCAAAGAAGTAAAGACGATGCTGGCAGCATATGAGAAATATTTCGGCAAATACCCGTTTTACCGGGACGGCTACAAATTGATAGAGTCGTCTCACAACGGTATGGAACATCAGACCGCGGTGGCTTATGGCAACCACTACCAGATGGGATACGAAGGTCGCGCAAGTTCGGATGTCGGATTGAAATTCGATTTCATAATCGTACACGAGAGCGCGCACGAGTGGTGGGGAAACAGCTTGACATCCAAGGATCTTGCCGATATGTGGATGCACGAAAGTTTCGGCGCTTATGCCGAAGCCCTGTATGTCGAGTACAACTGGGGTCACAAAGCGGCGCTCGATTATATAAATGCAAAGAGGCAGAATGTCAGGAACGACAAGCCGATGATCGGGCCGTACAATGTGAACCAGGAAGGCTCCGGCGACATGTACGACAAAGGTCAGCTCGTGCTGAACACGCTACGGGATGTCATAAACGATGATCCGCTGTGGTTCTCAATCCTGAAGGGCTTCCAGGAGAAGTATGCGTACAAAACCGTCGACGCGGATGATCTCATCAACTATATAAATGAGAGAACCAATTCAGATTATAACTATTTCTTCGAGCAGTATTACCGATACGCCACGCTTCCGGAATTGATGGTAATCGCAGGAAAGAAGGGGAACGAGACTGAGTTGCGATTTAAATGGAACGCGGACGATAAGGCCTTCAAGATGCCGATAAAGGTCACGACCGCCAGGGATCATTTCGAGTTCATTCACCCGACGACTGATTGGCAGACGATGAAAGTGAAGAATCTTGATCCAAAGGATTTCAAGGTCGATGAGGATGAGTTCTTCTGCAAGGTGAGGATCTTGCGGTTTTATCTCGATCCGAACAGCGAGGTCAAACTTTTTTAGGGAAACTAATCCGACGAAAGTCCCGATCGTGATCAAACCAGGCGCGGTCGGGGCACGATCAGAGTCACGTATTTTTATTGTCGCGGAGCACTGAGTCTATCGTCCTGAGGAATTTCGCCGCGGTATAAGGTTTCGCTATGAAGGCATCCGGGATGAGTTCTCCCTCAAGGGCGGCGTGGTTTTCGCTTACGAGGCCGCTTGTGGCGATGACTTTCAGGCGCGGGTTCAGCCTTTTCAGCGCGCGGATGGTTCTCGGTCCGTCCATAACAGGCATCATGATATCGATCAGTACCAGAGCGATCTCACGTCCCTGATCCGCGTAAATGGCAACTGCCTCTGCCCCGTCATTTGCTGTCAACACCCTGTAGCCGAAAGATTCCAGCGTCTGTTTTGTAATCTGACAGACGGAAAGCTCGTCGTCGACAACGAGGAGAAGCTCATTATGACCGTAAGGCGATTTACCGTCCCATTCGTCGGCTTGTATGGTGGTCTCTCCATCCGTGGCGGGGATGTAAACCTTGAAAGTCGTACCGACTCCCGGCTCGCTCTGGAGCTCGATGAAGCCGGAATGGCCGTTGACTATGTCGCGGACGATAGACAAGCCAAGCCCTGAACCCTTGCCATATTCTTTTGTGGTGAAAAAAGGCTCGAAGATCCGCTCCATCAGCTCCGGATCCATTCCGGTGCCGGTATCTTGCACACCGATCAGAACAAATCGGCCGGGGGTGATGTTTTCGTGCATCGCCGCATGCTTTGAATCCACGAAAATATTCTCAGCGGTGATGTTTAACGTGCCGCCATCAGGCATAGCATCGCGGGCGTTCACTCCGAGGTTCATCAAAAGCTGAGTAAGCCGTGTGGCATCACCGCTGATGAGCCATAGGGTTTGCGGAGTAGCTTCGACTATCGAAATCGATTTGGAGAAGGTTGCCCTCATCAGTGTCACGGCCTCGTGAATGATGTGACGCGGTTGTACCACCATATGCTCGCCCTCGACACCGCGCGCGAACGTCAGCACCTGCTTGACGATATCGCGGCCCCTGCTTAGACTCGATTCGATCATCTTAAGAATGATCTTGCTCCGATCATCCGTAAGCGTGCGATCAAGAGCCGCCACTCCGAGGATCACCGGCGTGAGCACGTTATTCAGATCGTGGGAAATCCCTGATGCGAGTGTGCCCAGACTTTCCAGCCGCTGCGCCCTCAGGAACTGTTCCTCGAGTTTCTTGCTTTCCGTGATATCATGACTAACAACCAAAATGTGTGACGAGGCCTCGTTGTCGAGGCGTTCCGCCCTGGCTTCGACGTAGCGGGCATTCCCGTCTCCTGCCATCAACCGCAATTCCACCCGTCTATCGACACCCGGGGTCGAATCCTCGCCTATGAATTGCGCCACTTTCTTGCGATCGTCGATATGGACGAGATCCAAAAATGTTTTCTGACTAAGCGTGTCAGGATCTTTGAACAGGCTGCGGTATGCCGGGTTTGCATAGATATGTTTTCCCTCCCTGTCGAGAATCGCGACAAAATCGCTAACTTTTTCGGACAACGGCCGGAATGAAACGCCGTCGTCCTTCCTCACCGGATTACCGTCACCACGAAAAGTTGTGCCGCGACCTTCAACCGGCTCCTCCTGGTTCGAGAAACCATTTCCATTTTCCAGCTCGGTCAGGTTCAGCGAATGAAGAATTATGTACGTTTGACCGTCCGACGGATTCGTAAATGGAACAGCGCGCGAAAGATAACGGTTTCCTGAATATTCCCCTTCGAAGGTAACGGTCTCGCCTTTCAGAACCCGCGAAAGATTCTTCTCCATTAAGTCCGCTAGCTTATCATCCAGAACTTCTCGGATGTTTCTGTTACAGAGAGCTTGTCCGGATGTCCCCCATTTTCGAAGCTCGTCTCCAGCATTGAAGACGTGCCTGAGGTCCTTGTCAAAAATGTGAAGTGAGCCGAGAGGAATTTGTTCGGTGAGTAAACTCAACCAGGCCTCATCTAGAAGCCCCGCGGATTCGGACGCCCTATCGCTCATCTTGGTCTCCTACCGGTGTCTATACGCTAATCGCTCTCCGGGATAGGGGGACAATCGCAACGATGCTTCTTAAGAGAACGTTTGAGAGTCTGCACAGCTTGGAGACGCTGAAATAAAGTCGTATACGTCTGTTGTGGCTCTCCTCCCGCTCGGACTTCGACGTTCGTCCTTCATGTAAGCACTCGACCGTCCTTACCTACTCGCCGGTCACTTCGAAATAAATCTCTATCCCGCTACACCTGACTCAATATAACTAGCTAACTTGCGATCTCAACAGAAGATTCCGCAGATGTGATTCGTCTCACAAACTTATCTGCTGTGCGGGCAGCACCAAGCGAAATCTTGATCAGATCTATTCCCCGGACCAATGAAAATCGGAATTCTCGTCACGTTCAAACTGGAATGAGTGGACATTCAATTTGGAATTGGAGGTCAACTGCAGCGAAAATATCTTCGAAATTTCACTATATCTTCACGAGGTGTTAACATTTGCACCCTTACTTACGTACGCATGAGAAGCAAAGGGACAACATGAAAGAAATAATGGAACTCGTCCTCAGCGTCGGTATCGCGTACTACCTCATCACCCTTATAGCAACTTATGTTAAAATCCTGACCGCGAGAGTAGGGTCGAAGGTCAAGGCTACAAGAACTGAATTCCTTCCACCAATTACAATTCTCAAACCCGTGACCGGTGTGGACGGGAATCTCCGGGAAAATCTTCTTTCATTCATTAACCAGGACTATCCTGAATTCGAAATCGTGGTGGGAATCCAATCGCCTGACGATCCCGCAATCCAGCTTATCCACGAACTCATCGAAGAATTTCCGGAAAGCAAAATCGAGCTTGTTGTCAGCGATCGAACACTGGGATTCAATCCGAAAATAAATAATCTCTATGGCATGATGCCGCATGCTTCGTATGATTACATGGTCATAAGCGACAGCAACGTGATTGTGAGAGACGATTACCTGCGAACTAACATCCAGCACTTTCAGGACAAGAATGTCGGACTGGTTACTAATCTCATACGAGGGGTAGGCGGCGAGAATATCGGCGCACTATTCGAGAATCTTCATCTAAACTCGTTTGTGATCGGAAATGTCAGCCTACTCGCGCTTGCGAGCAGACAGGTTGTCGTTGGGAAATCGATTTTCTTCAGAAAGTCGCAGTTCGATACGCTGGGCGGGATATGGGAGCTGCGGAATTACCTCGCGGAAGACTATCTGATGGGAAGGATCTACAAGAAGAACGGTTACAAGGTCGTGGTTTCGCCGAACGTTATCACCACGACAAACCATTCATGGAACATGAAGCGATTTCTGAACAGACACACGAGGTGGGCGCAACTCAGATGGAATTTGAATAAGCTGGCGTACATCGGCGAGCTCCTGGCCAACTTCTCGCTCTGGTCCCTGGCATACATGATTTTCTCTGGATTTTCTTACGAAGCGTCCGTCATAGCCGGCCTGTGTTGGCTCGTCAAAATAACCGGCGACTCGCTGATGAACTACACGTTGAACACCGGTCTCGGCTTTCGTCATTGCGTGGCAGCCCCCTTCAAAGATATCGTGATTGGGATGACATGGCCCGTCCCTCTAGTGAATCGCAAAACAAAATGGCGCGGAAATCCGGTGAAGATAACGCGCAATACACTTCTTCTTCCCACCGAATAGGATTCCAATCCGGTCATTACAGGCCACGCCGCCACAAACCACAACAACAACTCTCCAGGTCACGACCCTGACACTATCTCATTAATCTTATCTGCCCCTTCCCGCAATAATTTCCTGAAGCCGTTTTCCGCAAGTTCCAGAAGAAGCCCGCTTCGCCTCGCCTCGAACAACCATTTGGCAAAATCAGGTATCGATATCATGTCGGAGGCACAACCGCTTTCGAGTAAGTACTCACGGTTCCTTGCCTCATGCGCTCCGATCGGGGGAAGAAAGACCATTGGAATGCCGAGGGCCGCATAGAAAACCATTTCGCTGGGCTTTGTCACGACTACGTCTGAGGATTTCAAGGCAAGATTGAATCTCTCAAATGATTTGAAAAGGTCCGCATCATAAATGATTTCGACATACTCGAGCTCGTCAATGCCGTAATTTGTGAATAAGTTCTCGGCGTTCCACAACGCGTCCTCGTTGTCTCCACATGATACGACGAGTCTCAAAGTGCCCTCTCGCAGTTCGTCGAGAATACTCTTCACCATCTCCGCGAGCACGTTCGAGTAGGCTCCAGCCCCGCTGAACGGAAACATTATTGTGAGCGGGAGAGAAGAGTTGGTCTGAAGCCTGGTTCTCCTCACTTCAAAATCATTTTCTGCGGTCACGGTTTCACCGACTCCTGTGTGAACAGGGGGAAGCGGAAATCCGGTTACGTGAATCTTCTCTGATTTTACTCCGTATGAAATAAGCCTGTCTGCTGATTTTGAAATAGGCACGCAGTACTCGAGCGGGCCGTTTTCGGGTTCAAGCGGCGCCCACACTCTATGAAAGTCGGTATCGCATAAAAGGAGAAAACTCTTTCCCGGATATTCGCGGTAAACCGAAAGCATCGCGGGGAGGTAAAAAGTGTGGATGAGACGCGGGTTGTCTTCGCCCAATTGCCGGAACAGCTCTTTCCCGGCACCGAACCGTTCTATCGTCCTGATGAATCGAGAGGGGCCAAGCGGCGGCTTCTCGTGATCCTTGGGGATTGTCATCAGCTTCTCAAATCTCGTGTACAGGAACTTGCTCCTGCTCTCGGCATCTCTCGAAGCGTACGTGTGTGAGTACTGACCCATTCCCCATACGAGCCGGTCGACAAAGTTTACGTACGGCTCGCGATCCACTCTGAGCACCGGCATATGGCTGAAGCTCGACAAGTTGTGAGCCGCTCTCAAATGCCCGAACCCCATCAGGGCGGAAGTAATCAAGTATCCTCTTTTCAATGGCTCGCTTTCATAAAGTGATCAGATCGGAATCATCTTGACATACGCTAACGTCTTGATTCTTGGGGGCAAGAGGATCGTTACGGGATAGAATATATTTAATGGCGACATCCTAAGCAACGGTAAGAGGCGTCCGACTTTCTACGGACTCCTTTCCAAGGGAATGTATTGGATCGGAGAATGAGTTCAGGACGGGAAGGACCATTCGAATGAGTCAGTTCCGAGGGACCCCTTCGGTTTGGACTTCAGGGGCCGGATTGTGTCGGCAAATTGAGTCGTTAGCTAAGTCCGCGCATCGTTGAATATCGGCGCATGTGGGACTAAATTAACCTGTATCAAATTCGGGCGGGCGGGTTCGGAAACGAGAATCAGTAATATCCGCCGTTCTCATGTTTCACGATCAAGACGAGAAATCTTGAGACAAAATTCTACCATTTCAATTCTTCCTCAACTTACCTTCGTGGGGGGATCATGATCTTCCGGTCCATTCAATGCTTGATTCCAATTCTGGTTATTGCCTTCAGCTCTCCACCGGCGGAATGTCAAAACATGAAGCACATCACGAACGGCGTGGCTGTCACGACGCAATCGGCTACCGTCAAGGTGCAGTTCTTCAGCGACAGGATTGTCAGAGTGGAAAAGTGGCCCGCCCAAGGCATCGAAAAGAAGAAGAGTCTTTCAGTAATAATGAAGCCGATGCCTCATCTGAAGACGGTGTGTGTTGAGAAGAACGAGACGCTCGTAATCTCCTCTTCATGGATTTCGGTTGTGATTTCAAAACCTGATGGAAGAGTGCGTTTCACCACGAAGGATGGCAATTCATTGTTAATGGAGGATTCGTGCTTTTTTCAGCGCGCTATCTACGGTTCCGATTCCGCCTTTTCAATGGAGCAAGAATTCGTTTTGACTCCGAACGAAGGTATCTATGGGCTTGGCGAAGACCAGCACGGGTACATGAACTACCGCGCGAAAACGGTGACGCTCGTCCAGACTAATACAAATGCAATCAGCCCATTCCTTGTGTCAACGATGAACTATGGCATCTTATGGGATAACTACTCGAAAACAGTTTTCCAGGATGACGGAAAATCTCGCGCCAGTATTTGGTCCGATGTGGGCGACAATCTTGATTACTATTTCATTTACGGAGCGAACATCGACAGCGTAATCGCAGGCTATAGAGAGCTCACAGGACAGGCGCCAATGTACGGTAAGTGGGCATACGGCTACTGGCAAAGCAAAGAACATTACAAAACACAAGACGAAGTGCTCTCGATCGCGAAGAAGTACCGCGATTTAAGAATCCCGATCGACAATGTCATACAGGATTGGGATTACTGGAACGGTGCAAAGAACTGGAGCGGCATGTTCTTCGATAAAACGCGGTTCCCTCACCCGAAAGAGATGACCGACAGCTTGCACGGCATGAATTTCCATTTCATGATTTCCATTTGGCCGGCACTCGGTCCGAACACCGAGATATACCATGATATGGAGAAAAGAGGATTTCTATATTCGCCGGTAGGCTGGGGCGGTTTCAAATATTATGACGCATATAACCCGGCCGCGGACAAACTCTACTGGAAGTATTTGAAGAATGGGCTTCTCTCAAAGGGTGTCGACGCGTGGTGGATCGACTCCACTGAGCCCGACCTGATAAACGCGAACACTGTCGAGTCGACCGAGTACGAGATGAAGCGAGTCGGCAACAACCATCTCGGGTCGTGGGCAAGGTATCTCAACGCGTTCTCGCTCGCGATGACCGACCAGCTTTATTCTAACTACAGGAGAGAATATTCCGATAAGCGGTTCTACGTCCTGACAAGGTCTACTTTCGCCGGCCAGCAGCGCGCGGCCGCAACGACCTGGACGGGCGACATCGGAGCGAGCTGGGAAATCTACAGGAACCAGATCTCAGCGGGAATAAATCACTCGATGTCTGGAATACCGTACTATACTTTTGACATCGGCGCGTTCGTTCTCGGCGCGTACGGCGGAGTCTTCAACAGGGGCGGGAACGATCCCGCATACGAGGAATTGTACGCACGGATGTTCCAGTTCGGAGCGTTCTGCCCGATATTCCGCGCCCACGGATCCGAAACGCCGCGCGAAATCTGGGCGTTCTCAGACACGATCGGCACCGGCGAGAAGTTCTCCGACGCCATGTTAGAAGTCGACAACCTGCGGTACCGCCTCCTTCCCTACATTTATTCTCTCGCCTGGAAGGTCACAAGCCAGGGATACACGATCATGCGCGGACTCCCGATGGATTTTGAGTCGGACCCAAAGACTTATGACATCGACAATGAATTCATGTTCGGCCCCTCAATCCTTGTCTGCCCCGTCACGCGATGGATGTACTATCGTCCCCCGGAGCCAAGTGTCCTCATCGGGCCGGAATCCTTCCGAACAGACAATGGCGAACCCGGTATACTCGCGACATATTGCCGCGACAGCAAACACAAGATTGTCACAAAGCAGGAAGTTGAACCGAACATAAACATGAATTGGTATGCAACGGGAAGACCGGCCTACGTGACCGATTCATCCTTCTCGATCAGGTGGGAAGGCAAGCTCGTTCCCGTGGAAAGTGGGAAATACCAGTTCCATATGAGAAGTTATGATGCGAAAAGAATCATTCTCGATGGAAAGCAGCTACCGATCGTCTATACGAGCGTCGAACAATTCACAGATACTTTAGACCTGATCGCGGGAAAAGAATACAGCTTCGTCCTCGAAACGGAGAACGCGACACCTGGAGCGGCCCACATGGAGTTGAACTGGAAAACGCCATCGATATTCGGTCGCGAGAATGTAAATGAGCCTCGTCCGAAGACCACAGAGGTCTATCTGCCAAATTGCGGAGGCTGGTACGATTTCTGGACAGGCGAGAAGTACGAAGGCGGACAGAACATCCTGGCGGACGCACCCATTGACAAGATTCCCATTTACGTTCGGACCGGCTCGATAATACCGATGGGACCCTTTGTCCAATACTCGACCGAGAAACCCGCCGACCCGATAGAACTTCGCATCTATCCCGGTGCCGACGGCCGATTTACTCTCTACGAAGACGAGAACGACAACTATGATTATGAAAAAGGTATCTACTCAACAATCACTTTCGAGTGGATTGATTCAGCGGGAACTCTTACAGTCGGGAAAAGAGTCGGGACTTTTCCCGGCATGCTGAAGGACAGAACGTTTAATGTAATTCTCGTCGACAAGGAGCTCGGGATCGGCGTCGAGTCGGAAAAAAGAGTCACTGAAGTTATCAAATACAGCGGCAGCGAGTCAAAGGTAAAATTGTGAATTTCACGAATCGCCTCAGGACATCAATTTCTTTTTTACTCTTCTCAATTATGAGTCCGGAAATTGTTTTTGAATTACATGATCAAGTCAATCGACTGTCAAAATAACTCTCGAGGCTTTTCCAAATGAAAACTCTTTTACTTCTTCTGATGAGCGCCGGTTTGATCCAGGCTTACGCACAAAAACCTTACAGCATAACAACCAAAGGGGTCGTCGTGCGAGTCAGCGAGCCCACCAAGAACGGCGCTAGCCTGGTGAGGCTTGAACCGATTACCGACTCGATCATTCGGGTAACAGCCGTGAGCACGGATTCATTTCCAGATGTTCAAAGTCTCATGATCGAGAAGAAAGATTTTCCGGAAGTCAAGTGGATTGTCGATGAGACGAACGACCACATTGTCGTAAAGACCTCATCGCTTCATGTAAGGGTATCCTTAAAGACTGGAGCGCTTACTTTCTGCGATCAGGATGACAGACCTATCCTGACGGAGGTTAAGAACGGCGGAAAAACAATTGAGCCCGTCACTGTCGAGGGAGAAAATCTCTTCAGCGTCAGGGACCGCTTCGAATCGCCGAAGGACGAGGCATTTTACGGACTCGGCCAGCAACAGGAAGGACTTTACAATTATAAGGGACACGACGTCGACCTTTATCAGTACAATACGAAGATCTCAATTCCATTTGTGCTTTCGAGCAAGGATTACGGAATTCTCTGGGACAATTATTCCAGGACGAAATTCGGGGATATTCGTGAATACGGTCCGCTTTCGACTTTCAAACTATATGACTCCGACGGAAAAGAAGGCGGACTGAAAGCGATGTACTTGAAACGCGACGACTCAGCGAAAGTATTCACAACCCGGAATGAATCGGAAATAAATTATGAGTTCATACCCGATCTCAAGAAGTTTCCCGCCGGCTATTCTCTCGACGGCGGAAAAGTGACGTGGGGCGGCGCATTGGTTCCCGACTCGAGTGGACTTTTCAAGTTTCGTCTTTACTCGTCGGGCTACAGCAAGTTGTGGATTGACAACAAGCTCATAACAGACAGATGGCGTCAGTCGTGGAATGCCTTCGTGCAGTTGTTCGACCTCAATCTGCAGGCTGGACACAGGTATCCGATTCGCATTGAATGGATTCCTGACGGCGGCGAAGCCTACATCTCACTGAAGGTAAAGACACCGTTACTGCCTGAGGAACAGAATGAACTTTCACTTTATTCGGAATATGGAAGCCAGCTGGATTACTATTTCATAAGGGGATCGAACCTTGACGATGTTGTGAGCGGGTATCGCAGGCTTACTGGTAAAGCGTTCCTCGCGCCAAAATGGTCGCTCGGCTTCTGGCAAAGTCGTGAACGGTACCAGACACAGGACCAACTCCTCCAGGTCGCGAACGAGTATCGAAAATTGAAAATACCATTCGACAATATTGTACAGGATTGGTTTTACTGGCGCGAAGATCAATGGGGCAGCATGGAATTCGACTCCGCGCGATATCCGAATCCACTTGCGATGGTAGATTCAATCCGCGCGCTTCACGAGCACATCATGGTCTCGGTGTGGGCGAAGTTCTACAAGGGAATCGCGAATTTCGACAGAATGATGGACAAGGGATACCTGTACAAAGGAAATCTCGATCTGAACAATCGCGATTGGGTCGGAAAAGGATATCTTTCCACTTTTTACGACGCGCTCAATCCCGACGCCCGAAAATTATTTTGGAAAATGATTGACGAAAAATTGTACCCGTTCGGATTTGACGCGTGGTGGATAGACTCGGACGAACCCGACATGCAGTCTAATCTCCCGATGGAGACGAGGAAGTATCTCATGGATCCCACGGCACTTGGTCCCGGTGCGGAGTATTTCAACGCTTACGCCCTCGAGCATTGCAGGGGAGTTTATGACGGGTTGATGTCGGAGAACCCGGACAAACGCGTCTTCATACTCAGCCGATCCGCATATGCCGGCTCGCAGAGGTACAATGTTGCCGTCTGGAGCGGTGATATTGGTACTACATGGCAGGACATGAAGGGACAGATTCCCGCAGGACTCAACCTCGCAATGTCGGGTCTACCCTATTGGACATTTGATATAGGAGGATTCGCCGTCGAGAGCAAGTTTATAAATGCGAAAGGAGCGGCGCTCGACGAATGGCGTGAGCTTCTGACAAGGTGGTACGAGTTCGGAGCGTTCTGTCCGCTCTACCGGTCTCATGGACAATATCCGTTCAGGGAAATATTTAATGTCGCGCCTGCCGGAAGTCGGTATTACGACGCAATGGTGAACGTGACAAAGATGCGGTATCAACTTATGCCTTATATTTATTCTCTCGCCGGGATGGTTTACTTCGACGATTATACAATCATGCGCGGACTCGTGATGGATTTCCCCAACGACAAGAATGTCACAAATCTTTCGAATGAATATTTGTTCGGGCCGTCGATACTGGTTGCGCCGGTAACGGATTACGAAGCCCGGACGAAGCAGGTTTACCTGCCCTCATCCTGCGGGTGGTACGATCTGTACACCGGAAAGCATCACAAGGGCGGAAGAACTTTGAACGTGCAGGCTCCTCTCGACAAAATCCCACTCTTCGTCAGAGAAGGATCGATAATACCGGTCGGCCCGGATATTCAATACGCCGAAGAAAAGACAGACGGCGCGATCACGATATTTATCTACGCCGGTAAGGACGGACGATTCACATTTTACGAAGATGAAAATGAGAACAACGACTATTTGAAAGGTGAATACTCGACAGTAGAGTTCCAGTGGAATGATCGCAACAGGACATTTACAATTGAAAAGAGAAATGGCGAATTCCCTGGAATGCGCGCGGAGTTATCGATCAACGTGGTTCTCGTGTCACCTCAAACCCCGAAAGGATTGAACAGCCAGACGAAGCCGAACAGGAAAATAAAATATACCGGCAGCCAGGAGATCGTCAGATTCTGAAATAAGGATATCAGTTTTCCTAGTAAAGCAAGCAGGGCGAGAATCAGAGAATTCCGATTTTTGACATAATCTCGCGCGGGACTGAATCTCTTAAGGCAGAAGTCTCTTCAAAATTCTCTCCGTCAATATTGAACGCGAAGAGATAAACATCGCTTTCTCTTTCGACAAATCCGACGAGCCAGCCTGTAAAACGATCCGAGTGCCCCATGCCGGTTTTGAATTTCATAATCGCCTTTCCGTGCACCTCTGCCGGCAGGATCGCCTTTACGGTTTCCATTGAGCGCTTCGATACCGAAAGACTATCTGAATAAAGCTTCCTTAGCAATTCAATTTGTTCGTCGGCTGAAATCTTGAGGCTGTTGTCGAGCCAGAACCTATCGACCTCCTTGCCGATCGTCTTGTTGCCATAGCATAATGTATCGAGAAAGTGCTGCTCGCCGGCCCTTCCAATTTTCCTGGCGATGTCCTGGAAGAACCAAACCACAGAATATCTGATTGCCGAGGCAAGATTCTGATCTCTCATCCATTCTTTGATGTCGTAGTTCGTCCCGTCCCACTTTATCACGTAGTTCGTATCCGGAATCACGCCCGTCTCGAGAGCTATCACCGCGTGAGGGATCTTGAACGTCGAGGCGGGAAGAAATCTCTTCGCGCATCTTGAACTGTCGTATCTGAAATACTCATTCTTGTTCCTATCGAACATGACAAAGCATCCGTCGTGCCCCTTGAACAACCTGGAAAGATCGGTTTTGTCGGGGGTTTGCCCTCTTAAAAAGATCGACATAGCTACCGTCAAAAGCAGAGTCAGCGAATCCATTCCTTCTCCGTGTTGTGAGGTGGACTGGGAGCAATCTACATTTACAGATTATTCGGTACTGAGGCGATAACCGATCCCTGATTCGGTAATTATAATTTTCGGGTCCGCCGGGTTACTTTCGATCTTTTTGCGCAGCTGTCCTACATACACCCGCGAATATTGCGTCTCGTCTGAAAGATTGGGACCCCACACCTGTTCAAGGATATATTTGTGCGTCAGGACTCTGCCGGCGTTCCGGACGAACAGAGCGAGGAGGGAGTATTCAGTCGGAGTCAGCTTGAGGATCTGATCCTTCTTCTTCACGATCCGCGAAGACAGATCCACCTGGAGATCCGCAACAGAAAAAACCGATTTATACTCGTCGCCCTGTCTGTGCCTGACGGCCGTCCTGACACGGGCAAGCAGCTCTCCTGTTCTGAACGGCTTCACCAAATAATCATCGGCACCCGCATCGAGGCAGGATATGATATCGTTTTCGGAACTTCGGACGGACAGAACGAGGACGGGGACTTCAGACCACTCGCGTATCTTCTTCAGGACTTCCAATCCATCCATATCCGGGAGTCCAAGATCCAGAATGACCAGCTCCGGTCGCTCCGAAGCCGTCTTTGCCAATCCCTCGCTCGCTTTCGCACATTCACGGACGTCATATCCGTTTGATTCAAGTGTCAGCTGTAGAAGGCGGCGAATCTGCACCTCGTCATCGATCACGAGAATTACCGGCTTGTCGCTCAATCCTCCCCTCTCGTAAAGTTCTTGTGACTCATCGGAAGATGAATAACGAATTCCGCGCCGCCGGTCGACTTGTTTGAAGCTGTGATCTTCCCGTGATGTGCCTCGACGAAACCTCTCGCAATGGTAAGTCCTAAACCCGTCCCTCCCGCCCTTGCTTCGGACGCACGATAAAACTTTTCGAAGACCCTGTCGGTGTCGGTTTCAGGAAGACCGGGTCCACCGTCGGAGACCGAAATCGCGCACGCGTCATCCTCAGCATAAGCCTTCACTTCGATCTTCGTCCCTGCGGGAGTGTAAAGCGCCGCATTGTGAATCAGATTCGTCAACGCCTGTTCGATCAGTATGAAATCCAGTTTCAGGAGTGGGACGTTTTGCTCGACAGCGACCTCGACCTCATGCTGGCTGAGCTCGCGTTCCAATCCCTTCAGAGATTGGTTTATGACATCCCGGATGTCACACCAGTCAAGTTTCGGCTGAATCATTCCTGATTCGAGGCGAGTCATGTCAAGCAGGTTAGCCACCAGCCTGTTCAACCTTTCTGCCGCGATATGAATCTCTTTCAGGTTTTCCTGATTCACCTCTTTCGTAGCACTTCCACCCTGTTGAATAAGATTTTCGGACGTCCCCATTATCGTGGCGATCGGCGTGCGAAACTCGTGCGAGATGGAATTAAAGAGGGTCTTATACAATCTTTCCGATTCCGCCATTACGACAGATCTCTTGTTAACTTCGTTCAAAAGTTCTCTCTCGATCGCGGACGTGATTTGCGAAATGAAATTCTCCAGGAGCGACTCCTGTTCCTGAGAGAGGTTAACCTCATCACCGAGGCGAACTCCTATTACGCCGAGAGGATATCTCGGTCCGGACATAGGGAAGTATGTTGCCTGAGCCGACGGCAGGGTGTCGGTTGATCTTCCGGCGCGTCGCTCGTTCCAGTATGACCACGCTGCCACACCCATTTCCTTCACATCGGGTGCAAAGCTGCTCATCTTGTGCGGGGTAGAAGATACTTCACCATCGGCTTCGCCAAGGACCACCAGGACATCAGCATCGAAGTACTTCTTTATGTTTGAAACTGCCGCCTGTATGACCTCGTCCTGAGAATGTGCCGATGAAAGATCTTTTGTAAGAGAAAACAGAGCCGAGGTTCTCTGTTCCCGCTGGCGCAGAGTCTTCTCTCTTTTTCGTACGCGTGCTGAGAGGACGCCCGTCACAGATGCCACCACGAAATAAAACCCGACCAACAGCATATCTTCGAGATTGCCGATCGTGAAGGTGAATTTGGGAGGAATGAACAGAAAATCCCAGGCCAGCGCTCCCGTTGCCGCACCCAAGATTGTCGGACCCGGTCCCATTCTCAGCGGAAGCAGCGACACGATCAGGAGTATTATAAACGACACAGTCCGGTATCCTATATAAGGCGTGATAGGATAACAGAGCAGAGCAGTCAGTAATACTGCAGCTCCTGCGAGCACATATTGCGCCAGGCTCGATTGCAGTCCGGGGAAAAGGAGTCGGGAAACTCTCGTGCGCTGGCCCTCTTCCTGACCGACAATGTATATGTCAAGATCCCTGCTCTTCTGGATGAGCTCGTCGATAAGACGCGCTGCCCTGGAGAAAACAGTCCGGTCCGGTTTCCCCACGAGCATGAGGCCGGCATTTTGTTCGTGTGCGACGCGCATCAGGGCATCGGCAATGTTGTCGTCGGAAGTCGTCACAACCTCTGCACCGAGTTCCTTTGCAAGTTTCATGTTCTTTGCAAGCTGGTTCTTTTCATCAGCGCTCAATTTCCCGGAGTGCTCAACGTAGACCACTACCCATGTTGCGTCCATCGTGTAAGAAACTCTCCGCGCCCAGCGAATGACGGAAACCGAATGAGGGCTCGGACTAATCGCGGCTATAAGCCGCTGACCCGATTTCCAGGGGCCGGCGATGCGCTGTCCGCGCATGTATTCACGGAGCTCACGATCTACTCGCTCAGCGGTAAGGCGTAGCGACATCTCTCTAAGTGCTGCCAGGTTGCCTTCCCGAAAGAAATTCGTAATCGCCTGCCGCGACCGATCCGGAGTGTAAACTTTACCCTCGCTGAGACGCTTGAGCAAATCGTCAGGAGATATGTCGATTATCTTGATTTCATCCGCCGACTCAAAAATTGAGTCCGGAACCGTCTCCCTGACGGTGGTGCCGGTAATTTGAGCGACCGAATCGGCGCGGCTCTCAAGATGCTGCACATTTAGCGTGGTGAATACATCGACGCCTGCATCCAATAATTCCAGAACATCCTGAAACCTCTTGGCATGACGACTACCCGGCGCGTTCGTGTGGGCCAGCTCGTCGACGAGAACAAGTTTAGGCTTTCTCAATAAAATGGCATCGATATCCATCTCTTCGAGGAGTGTACCACGATATTCAACTTTCCTTCTTGGTATCACCTCGAGACCCAGTACAAGCTCGGCGGTCTCCAGACGATTATGTGTCTCGACATACCCCACGACCGCATCTATCCCCTTTGCAACTACTTCCCTCGCCTCGCTCAGCATTGTGTACGTCTTCCCAACTCCGGCGCACATCCCGAAAAAAATCTTAAGCTTTCCTTTTTCCCCACGCTCCTCTTCCTTCTTGATCAGATTGAGAAGTGTATCAGGGTCCGGGCGGCTATGATCTGCATCAGGCATTGTGAAATATAGGATTATTTGGCCAGATTCTCACAAGCGAACACACTGACGACAATAAACCCCGTCCCGTTCGACGCAATCCCTTCCGCACGAGAGCGTCGCTCCCGACTTCCAAAACCGATGCGGCGAGAAAAACACCTATGGTGGCAAGATAATTCAAAACGTATCGTGGCAGGTGGTCGAAATCGGCGAACCGAACAGGTTAAAGAGCGTTAATGAGGACATCCAGGATTTTTATTCCGATGATTGGCGCGATCAATCCCACTACCCCCGCGAACTTCGGGTTCAGAATGATGCCCCCATTGAGTGAAAGCCTGCTCGATCTTTCAGAAGTAACATGAAGGAGAAGCGGATACTCGAATAAGTTGAAGACGAGAGCTCCCAGGATGGCGCTCTGCGGAGAACCCAGCTTCAAGAAATTCAGTGGTCCAATTTCCGGGCCTTGCATCCCGACATGGCGAAGGAGCGCGATCGCAGCAGGCACGAGGATGATCGATCCGGCTACTATGCTTGCAATGCCAAATGTTGTCAAAGCGCGCTTGACTGCACTTAATCGCCTTCCGCTTTGAACGACTTCCGTGAGATTTGAATAGTCTTCACCGATCTTCACAACGCTTTTCAGATTCGAGTCAGGATGACCGTTCAACTGCACCGAGAAGCCGATGTCGGCCTGTGCAAAAGCAGCTCCATTATTGGATGCGCTTCCTACAACTCCAACGAATTGCCCCAATGCCTTCCCCTGCAGAATATGCAAGAGCCTCTTACCGGGATCAGTCTCGACGAGAGTGCGACTCGGGCTAATTCTCTCAATCGCAGATGAGTCAATGGTCTTGTCAGCTATGAGCGTATCGATTTCGCCTGCCTTCTCTAACACACTGACATTCGGCGGGAAGATTTCTTTTCTAATCAGCCGATTCATTTCTGATGTCTCTGACGAATCCATAGATCTTCCCACGGTGACCGGAACAAGACATAGCCAGAGTGAAATAAATGCCGGCAGGAGTCCCATCTCACCGGAAAACGCAGAGGGTGTTCTCCCGGCGGACGATGGCAGGAATGGAATGCTGATGAAAAAGAGCGAGAAGCTTATTATGACAAACCACATCGGCATCGCCATCGAGATCTCATCTCCGCTTAATCCGCGCGATGGGCTTTGAATGAGTGAAGCGACGCGATCAAGCACACCGTCAGTAGGTCGCTTTGTAACACGCACGACAATCCGTCCGGTAAGGACGCGCGTCCCGGCGATGACCCTGTTTCGATCTTTGCCACTTTCGCGAATCGCGGACACCGATTCGCCGGTCATGGCAGATTCATCTACATTTGCAAATCCCTGGATGACGATTCCGTCTGCAGGTATCAGGTCCCCGGCTTTGCAAACGACCAAATTGTTCTTGCGAAGTGCGTACGCAGAGATTAACGTTTCATCTCCCTCAACAAGTTTGCGAGCGGTATTTCCTCGTGGTTCGTTATATGCAATACCTGTAAATGACTCGACAAGATTCATGAGCACCACAGTCAACCAGAGCACCGTCATCAGTTGAAAATTAAACCAGGAAAAATTTCCCATGACAGGTCCGCTAACAACAAGGAGCGTGACAATCAATGCGCAAAATGTGGGAACAAGAACAAGTGGTCTCTTCGTAATCATCCGAAAATCGAATTTTCTTGTGAACACTTCCACCTCAGTATTCCATCTAGCGAAGGATTCACCGCGAAATGTTCTGGCAGGCATCACGGGTGTCTTCAATTGATGTAAACCCTGGATAATAGATTCGTTCGTTCTCAAGATCTTTTACACTATCCTCAAAGCTGCGAGAAGCATGTCTATGAGCTTGATGCCGATGAAAGGTGCGATCACTCCGCCTACACCGTAGATGAGCAGGTGTCTTCTCAGCAGATGAACCGCGCTCACGGCTCTGTACTTAACGCCCTTCAATGCAAGTGGTATCAGGGCAACAATGATCAGCGCATTAAAGATGACCGCTGAGAGAATTGCACTTTCCGGCGTTGCAAGTTTCATGATGTTTAGTGCGTTCAGAACCGGATACGTCGTTGCGAATGCAGCGGGTATTATCGCGAAATATTTCGCCACGTCATTCGCTATGCTAAATGTTGTGAGTGTTCCGCGCGTCATAAGGAGTTGTTTCCCGATCTCGACTATCTCCATGAGCTTAGTTGGATTGCTGTCGAGATCGATCATGTTGGCAGCTTCGCGGGCTGGCTGGGTACCTGTATTCATAGCGACCGCAACATCTGCCTGAGCGAGAGCCGGTGCATCGTTAGTGCCGTCACCCGTCATTGCCACAAGCCGTCCGCCGCTTTGATACTGGCGGATAAGTTTCAGTTTGTCTTCAGGTTTCGCTTCTGCGAGAAAATCGTCGACGCCTGCTTCAGCGGCAATTGCAGTTGCGGTAAGCTGGTTGTCTCCCGTTATCATCACGGTTTTGATTCCCATCGTCCTCAACTGTGCGAATCTCTCCTTTATTCCGCCTTTGACGATGTCCTTCAACTGGATTACGCCCAGCACCTCTCCGTTTTCGGAGACCACGAGCGGTGTCCCGCCTTTGCGCCCGATATCCTGGACCAGCTGTTCGACAGGGATCGGGTATTTGCCGCCCTGTTGCTCGACGAATTTGCGAATTGAATCGGCAGCTCCTTTACGAATACTCCTGAATAAAGATTTGCCATCAGTTTGAATATCAACTCCGCTCATCCTGGTCTGTGCGCTGAAAGGAACGAACTGCGCTGAGATCTGACGGATGTCACGACCCCGAAGACCATACTTTTCCTTCGCGAGAACTACGATCGATCTTCCTTCAGGCGTTTCATCCGCCAGGGAAGCCAACTGAGCAGCATCAACCAATCGATCCTGCGATATTCCGGGAGCAGGAACAAATTCTGTCGCCATCCGGTTGCCAAGCGTTACCGTGCCGGTCTTGTCGAGAAGCAAGACATCTACGTCGCCGGCAGCTTCGATCGCACGTCCCGAGGTCGCGATAACGTTGTGACGGATCATCCTGTCCATCCCAGCGATTCCTATTGCGGACAGGAGTCCTCCGATCGTAGTCGGAATCAGACACACAAGAAGCGCGACGAGAACAGTGACGGTGACCGGCGTTCCCTGTCCGGCCGCCTGCACGCTGAAGAGAGAAAACGGAAGGAGCGACACGCAAACCATCAGGAAAATAATTGTGAATGCCGCCAGCAAAATATTCAGAGCAATTTCATTGGGAGTCTTCTGCCTCTTCGCGCCTTCGATCAAATGAATCATCTTATCTAGGAATCCTGCTCCTGGATCGGATGTCATGCGGATAATGAGCCAGTCCGACAGGACGCGTGTGCCACCGGTGACCGCACTCCGGTCGCCGCCCGACTCACGTATGACCGGCGCACTCTCTCCTGTTATGGCGCTCTCGTCGACCGACGCGATCCCTTCGATGACTTCGCCGTCGGCTGCTATGACATCTCCTGCCTCCGCGATGAAACAGTCACCCTTATGCAGCGCGGTCGATGGAACGGGATTAAATTTTGATCCATGCCGGGGGTCATCGAGAATTTTTGCCATGGTTTCCCGGCGCGCCTTCCGCAATCCTTCCGCCTGCGCCTTTCCTCGTCCTTCGGCAAGCGCCTCGGAGAAGTTCGCGAAAAGCACGGTGAACCAAAGCCACAGCGAAACCGTCCCGATGTACCATGCAGGTGCTTCCCCGTGACCGACGAGCGCCTGGATCCACAACCCCGTTGTGAGTACGCTTCCTACTTCCACCACGAACATGACCGGATTACGCATCATGTTGAGAGGATTCAATTTCATGAACGAATCCAGAAGAGCACGCCTAAAAATTTCTCCCGTAAGACCTAATGGCCTTTTATGCTGTGAAGTTTCGGTATTCATAATGTCAATTAACCTTTTTCGCTTTTCATTATTCTCTTTTCACTTCTTCAATGTACCATCATGAGGTGCTCGACAACCGGACCCAGCGCAAGCGCAGGAAAGAAGTTGAGAGCGCCGACGATGAGTATCACGGCGATCAACCAGAAAATGAAAAGAGGTGTGTGAGTCGGCAAAGTACCTTCGCTCGGTGGAATTTTCTTTTTGCGCACGAGCGAGCCTGCGAGCGCAAGTGTGGGTATTGCAAGCCAATAGCGGCAGATAAACATGGCAATTGCGCCTGTGATATTAGGGAAAGGCGCATTGGCATTCACACCTGCGAAGGCACTTCCATTGTTGTTGGCCTGTGAAGTATATGTGTATAGAATTTCACTAAAGCCGTGTGGACCCGGATTGTCCATGATAGCTATTCCCGCCGGAACCACAACTGCCAGAGCAGTGAAGACCAGGACGACGATCGGCATTATGAGTATCAGAAGAGATGCCATTTTCATATCGTAAGCTTCTATCTTGTGGCCCAAATATTCGGGCGTTCTTCCGACAAGAAGCCCCGCGACAAACACGGCGACAATTACAAACACAAGCATTCCATAAAGCCCGGAGCCGACGCCTCCGAAGACAACTTCGCCGAGATGCATCGCGATCAATGGAATCAATCCGCCGAGCGGCGTGAAGGAATCGTGCATCGAATTGACAGAGCCATTGGAGGCGGACGTCGTTGACGTCGCCCAAAGAGCCGAGTTAGCTATTCCGAATCGGACTTCCTTCCCTTCCATGTTGCCACCGGATTGTGTCGAGCTCGCTATTTGATCGACATTCAATTTTGTAAGGAGCGGAATTCCCTTCTGCTCCGACCAATAACAAACGGCAAGCATCGCCACGAGGATTATCATCATTGCTGCAATCAAAGACCAGCCCTGGCGCATGTCCCCGATCATTTTACCGAATGTGAAACAGAGCGCAGCTCCGATGAGTAGGATTGCAAGCACTTCCAGAAAATCTGAAAACGGAGTAGGATTCTCATAAGGATGCGCGGAATTTACATTGAAGAAACCTCCGCCATTCGTGCCGAGCTGCTTGATTGCAATCTGTGAAGCTGCAGGACCAACCGCGATAACCTGTTCGGCGACCTTTGCTCCACTCGTGTCCGCCGCTGGCTGTACGAAATTCGCGGTCGCGTATGAGGAAAACGTTTGCACTGTGCCTTGTGACACAAGAAGCAGCGCAAGAATTATCGAAAGTGGCAACAACACATATAACACGCTTCTCGTCAAGTCGACCCAGAAATTACCAAGCACTTTTGAGGAATGCCGGACGAGTCCGCGAATAAACAGGACGAGCACAGCAATTCCTGTTGCCGCGGAAAGAAAATTCTGAGTAGTCAAAGCAAGCATTTGTGTCAAGTAGCTCATCGTTGTCTCACCGCCGTATCCCTGCCAGTTCGTATTAGTCGCAAAACTGACGGCGGTATTGAATGACGAATCGGGAGATACTGCACCGAAGTGCTGGGGGTTTAAAGGGAGAAGCTGTTGAAGCCTTTGCAGCCCATACACGATGAGAATGCCCAACACATTGAAAATCATCATCGCGATTGCATTCTGCTTCCAGTCCATTTCCTCTTCGGGATCGATACCGCAGAGGCGATAGATGAACTTCTCTATCGGCCCAAATATGGGATGGAGGAAAGTTTTTTCTCCCTGGAATATTCTCGCCATAAAAGTTCCAAGCGGTTTGGCAAGAAGCACCAGTACAACCAGGTAGAATACGATCTGAATAATTCCATTTAATGTCATTCGAATTTCTCCGGCCTAAGTAATGCGACGAATAAATAGATCAATAAGGCAAATGAAATAATGCCTGCGACTAGATAAAGCCAACTCATGATTTCCCTCCGCTCTTCTGTTCCTCTGCCGGAGACGACTTCGAGTTGTCGGGAGGGACCTCACATACTTTCATCAGGCCCCATGTGAAGAGAAGCAGCGCAGCAGTGATGCCGACATAAAGGAGATCCATATTCATTTCTCCTTCTTTTGAATTTCGTCCAGAGCCAGGTTTAACCTCAGGACATTGACACCGGGCTCGCCAATAAATCCGAGGAACCTCCCGTCGGTAAATTTGTCCACGAGACTGCGGAGTAAGTCCGGACTTAAGCCGCGAACTTTCGCGACTCTTGGAAGCTGGTACAGTGCTGCGGCGATGCTGATATGCGGATCGAGTCCGCTGCCGGATGAAGTGACCAGGTCAACCGGGACCGGCTGAGTATTCAGGGAGTCGACCTTATTCAGATCACTGATCCTCTGAGTCACCTCACTTGATAACGCCGGATTTGTAGGACCAATGTTTGATCCTGTGGATGCAGCTGCGTTGTACGGATATGGACTGGTTGGTGAGATGCGGCTCCAAAAATATTTCTGATCGCTGAATGGCTGACCGATCAATGACGAGCCAACAACCTTCCCATCACTTTTAATAAGACTTCCATTCGCCTGCGACGGGAAGATCAACTGCGCGATCCCCGTAATTGCCAACGGGTAAAGGAGTCCCGTAAGAACGCTGAACAGCACGATACTTATTGCCGCCGTTCGAAGATGTTTCAAAAACATTTTTTGTGCTCCTGATTATTGAGCCTTGATTCCATTTCCATGATTTGATTTTCTCGCCGTCAATATTGCCAACGACCGGTACGCCGGGCAATTAAGGGAAAGTAAAAAGAAGCGTGAAGGACATAAAGAATTCATAAAAATGCCGCGCGAGAAGGCGATTTCCATATTGCTTCCGTTCAAAACACGACTATGACACAGGCTAGAAGTGTCGGTTGTGAATTCCTCGTCGGAAAGGGAGTGCTCGCGGATATAAACGAATTCCCGTTTGAGAAATCGTCACGTGCTTCCAGCCGGACGATCAGGGGATCCCACGGTCGATATTCGTAAGTGGCGGTAATCTCTTTGAAGGTCGCCTTTGGAAACGCCGCAGGTATCGTGTAGTCATAGGGATCATAATACACTTCACCGCGCAGCGCCACATCTGATTTGGAATCTAGATTGTACTTTCCGTAAAGGGCAATCCCCTTCCACATATTCAAAAAGCCGAATACACGTTCTCTCCCGTAGGTAGCGTCGCACGCCAAAGACAGATTGTCACCCAATTGCTGCGTGACGATCAACTCCGCGACATCCTTCTTTCCGTACGGAACGCCGATTGTCTGCTCGAAACCGCTCATTCCGTTCAAAGTCAATGTCGTTGTAGAAGAAGGCGAATAGTTCAGGGCAAGTCCCACGGATTTCGATTTATTGTTGTCGATGACGGTGTTCCAGCTGTTGACAATGTGGACGGCGACCGTAAAATTGCTCGCGACCGGGTAAGTCAGCCTCATTCCCATGTGATAATATGGTATAGCCCACGCGAAGAGGAGTGAACGGCTATAATTCCAATTTCCGTTCGATTCAATCACTTCGTAGCCCATCATGGTCGCGAACTTCCCGACATCAACTGTCAATCCCGATCCGACCGGAACTACCGCGGTAAGGTATGCCTGCTCCAGCATATTAAGTGTGCTTGCTGAGGCAGTTGTCGTTCCCGTAAGCGGATTGAGCAGACCCTGGACTATGTCGTTGCCTGTACCGAATCCGAGATCCAATCTGAATCCCACGGGCTGGGCTTGCTCCTGAACTGTCAGTTTTGCAAGGTTGAAGCCAAATTGGTTCTCGTAAATATCGAAGTTCCTAAGTTGGTTAAGCTGATTAGACGGGCTGTTGAAATTCTTGCTGTAATAAACATCGACGAAGCCCGACCATGAGATCTTCGACTGGGTTAAGGTCGAGTCACCTGCGAATACTCGTGTCGCCAACAAAACGTCGACGAAAAGTGCTGCTGCTAAAATTCTCGTTCTCACAAATAGGTCCTTTCTTAGATTAATGAAGCCAGTGTGAGACTTCAGTTTCTATCTCGTCCGTACCGATTCGAATTGCTTTTTCGATTCGTGATATGACAAGTGTAACATTATCACCTCGATTAGTACTAGCTCCTTCAGATATCGCTAGGACAACCGGAATGACCATTGAGTCAATAATCTTCACTTCAAGCTTTACTTTCGGGACGAATCCAATTTCATATTCCATCCCCCTATAGGTCTCTCTGATAGGTCTTTCGCTTTCATCTACTTTGATGTCGGTCGCGATTATTCCCCTTATGCCGACTTCGATCAACGATCTGCAGATTTTGTCTACCAGATCGGCATCGACAATAAACTCTACTTTTTTCATAGCGGACATAATATGATGGGCGCGTGCCGCGCGCCGCAATCAAGGAAGTGTAAAAAGGAGAGTCGAAGTGCTAAAGGAGGTATAAAGGAGCGGGACCGATTAATCCGAAAGCAATTCCCGGTACAGATTATTGGTTGTTGGTCATATGGTTTGAGCTTTTTATGATGAGTTTTATCTGTGCGTCATGAAGTGAGAACGAGTTATTTCTTTGCCACTCCGATGGAAGACGTAGTATCATCACGAGCAGCTGAGTAAAGGATCATGGATTGCAGGCGCCTACGTGCGGACGACTCCAAGGATCTCTGCTACTATCAGTTACTTCCAAACAGGAATCCGGCAACGAGCGTCAGCCTAACGCGATTCTTGTCGACTGAGATGGACGGATCAATCACCATGCTTCCCGTTCCAGAAGTCCTGATCGCCAGCGGAAAAGCAAGTGTAGCCGTATACATATGGAGATTTTCATATTCTCCTTCTACATTGACTCCCTCGCTAGCCAGAAAGCCCTCCAAATAATCTATTTCAATTGATGGTTGGACATATACCACTGAAGAAATATTGAAGTTACGACGGAACGAAACTCCGTAATAAAAATGTCCGTCACGGAACGCCAGCCGCGATTGGTAACCGCTCAAGGCCGCAGAATAAGATCCGAAAGCGAACCCCGATGATAACGAGACAGAAAAAGGGACTGACATGGAAATTTCCTTGACGACATGCATTAGAAACCCAAGCGAGTACGCGCCGCCGGTCAGCGTGCGGTCATGGAAGGAAGTGTATGGATATGAACGCATGACATTCATTTGAGCGAGGGACAATGCTGCGTCCACATTTCCACCGCAACAATAATCTACGGAGCCGCCGATTCCTGAACCATCAGTATTTGATATTAGACCCGCGACCGCGCCCCATCCGTTTTCTTCACTCTGCAGATGAGCAACCTGGGTGAACGCTGACTCCACCAGCAGAATTGAAATGCACAGAGTGAGGAGATAAATCCTCATATGGATCGAGACTTCCTACTCGGATGTTCCTCCATCTTCGACGCGGGCCAGCACTCCAGATACATTTGCACGACAAGCAAAGATTAGCAGGCCGCATAATCATAGCAATGCATAATGTGATACCTCGGGTTGCTCGTCTTCGCTGGCCGTTCAAAGATCGTTCGACGGTCGCTAATCGCAGCATGCCCCGTCCATGCGTTTTATGAATCGGGAGCGATTGTCAATAAATATTTTGCGAAATGACCGCAGAGTCCGTCAGGTCTCGGAGTATTTGATGACTCTCAGTGAAAGCCGAAACTATTTTCCAGATCAGGTGCGGTCGAGGCTGAAACTCCTGGAAAGGGATGTTTCTTTGCTTACCCATCATGGAGTATACCATCCCATCGTCACCTGAGTTACTCTCCCCTGATATGTTTCGAACCAAATCCCTCTGGCGATGCTTTCTTCGAGATACTCCACAGTGCCGCTGCTATCCTCATTCTTCCCGTACTTCTGAAAAACCTATTCAACAAGGTCTCCAACTCTGAAGTCGATTACCGATGTCGTATTTCCAAAGCGCATGTAATTTTCAAGATGTATGCCTGCACTTTATGGGTACCATCAATCCCAATTTCATTTCCCCAGCCGACGATTATGACAGAATATGGATCAGACGCAGGTTCACTAGGAAAGCCATCGTAATCGCTTATAGAGGGTGTTGTTTGTGTAATCTGAAAGTATCAGTTCGAATAGGCGGCGTTGGCATCAGACAGCCTGAAGCCCTCGAAAGATAATCCTCCTCCGCCCATCGAGGTGGGTCTGCGGAAATATTGTCGTGCCTGAGCTGCTATATTGTTCAAGTCGTTAATGACCTGATTCCGGTCCGCACTCACCGCTCGCTCCGCATCCCAAGGCTTCGAACGACACGAGACCCATTCCTCTTTGTTCTCTCAGACCCACATCCACTACAGTGCTTACGGTTTTTTTCACCATCTTCATCCTGATATTACGACTGTAGTTTAACTTTCCCTATAAACCTCAACAAGTCAACCGCTTATTTAAATTCTAGCAACCGTTAACAGGTACGCTTATAGCTCGATCCCTTCAACTAGCAACGAGGTAAACTTATCGCCGCGCCACACAGTCCGTCCTTGTTCTTCGGACGGATTCAGCGAGCGGCTACGGCGGCTAACGTTTGCGACTATACGAAGTTGGCGAAGCCAATCTGGGAAAGCGAAGTGCAACAAGCTTTCCGTATAATCGCTGTTAAACGGCCCACGGCAAAGCCGACAGTGCAACGTGGCTCGGAGCGAATCGGAGAAAGTTCAAAAAGTATTTTGCGTTCATATATCCAATAATAGGATATCACTATTACTTATAATTTTGATTTTTTCCGCTTTGAAAAATGAAAGAGGGGTTAGGGGTGAATATTATTTTTCAAAAATTACCTTTTAATACGAAAGTGTAGGCTTGTGATCTCGCCTGTTGTGGTCGATTCTGTTCGTTCAAGTTCTATGTCTCCATTTTTTAGATTATCTGATTGAGTGTTACCTGCGATCCAAAAAGGAGATCGAATGAATGCAAAGTCAGGTAGTAACTTGAAGTTTGATTAATCCATTTTCCCATCCCTGCCTGCCGGCAGGCAGGGAATGTACTAATCATCTAATCCCTTTCCATTGAGAATTTGCTGCATACATTTTTCAACCCTTGACTCCCGGGTTTTGGATTGTTTTGGTGCAGAAAAATAAAAAATGTATGCTCTTTGCCGTCCCGGCGTCAAAGCATAAAAGGCAGTTTTCAAGGCTGGGATTCTATTTAATTTATTTAGAAATTCTTCAGGAATTATGAACTCTGAAGTCTTTTTATAGTTCACTTTCAAACCGGCTTTTTCCACTTCAATGGCTTCATGAATATAGGTTTTCAAGATGGTCTCCATCTCAAAAATATCCCTAAGATTGGTGAACCGAACCTGGCGCGCCGCCTGCACATTCTCAGTTTGTTGGATGAGAATACTCTTGGCATCATGTAACAAGGCACCCTTGAAAAACAAAACCGCACAGTATTCTTTAAAGCCATGTATTAAAACTATGTTACTTTTCTGCCTGCCCGCTGAGGCGGGAAACGTGTAACAAGGACAACCCCACTTCAATTCTTCGGTCAGCCCGCAGTCGAGAACGATCATTCTTAATTTCTCAAATTCTTCTTTCCACTTTTTGGCTTTATTAAAAAAGAAATCAACCTTGGGATTCATTTGTATGTGGGTCAAATTTGTTGTCTACGTCGTTGCCAATAAGAATACTTCTCCACTTGCAGGCAAAAGATTGTCGGTTCTATTCGTAAAATAATATTGTTCCATATCTTTTGTTGATATCGTTTTTGCTTCTTTAAAACCCGCTCCACTAGCTAAAGTCAATATATCATCAGGCGTAAAAAAACTTACCATCGGAGTTCCTGCTGCACGAGCGCCTTTCTCTGCTATTTCCTGCATAGGTTTGTCTTCTTCATCAAGAAGTTCCATTGGCAAGTAAAATGTCATAGCAAGTTTTGAACTTGTCACAAGTGTCGCAATTTGCTTTAGCGTAGAAGTAATTGCTTCTCTTGTGAGGTACAGACTAACTCCAGCACAGGCAACAACAGCAGGTTTGCCGGTGTCAAATCCTGCTATTAATAACTGTTCCCACCAGGAAGTAGTTTCAAAATTAACAGGAACAAAACGCAGGTATTCCGGAACACCAAAACCAATTTCAATTAATCGTTGTTGTTTCCAGGCCAATGTACCGGGTTGGTCAATTTCATATATCTGAAATTTGGAAGCAATGTCGGGTCTGCGTTGAGCAAACGTGTCAAGTCCTGCACCAAGAATAACATACTGACTAATTCCTTCTTTGCTTTGTTCAATAATTAGATCTTCTGTAAAACGACCACGGGCTACAATAGATGCCCTAAGGCGTTTTGTAAATTTCATATCAGGACGCTGCTGCCAATCATCGGGCGGAGCTATCAATTTCAAGCCAATTTCATCTTCAAGTACATAAGGCTTTGTGTCTACTTGCATGTGCAAAGCTCTCCATAAAGCTGTTCTTACTGCTGTGTTATCAGGTCCTTTTATTTTATTGTTTTGTTCCATCTTGTGAATCAATCTGTTCATCTATTGATTAATTGAAATGATTTTTCTATTCGCGGGTCTGAAATACCATGATGCCACAGTCAGGATTAGAAGTCCCAACGAGGGAAATATTGCATTCACGGAATCACCTGATGCGATATGTGAAAACACCGCTCCCGACATGGCAAAGAAAAAGCCTGCATAAGCCCATTCCTTCAATAGAGGAAATCTGGGAATGAGAACCGCTACCACCCCCAACATTTTCCAGACACCTAGTATTGTCAGAAGATAGACGGGATATCCCAAATGCGTCATCATATCTACAGCGCCTTGTCCCGTTTTCATCCTCAATAGCTGCCCCGCTCCGGTTGATACCATTCCTAAGGCAAGCCAAAGGGTGAAGACCCAATAGATAATTTTATTTCTCTTTGTCATGGTTTGTCACCTCAATTTGTTTGCGATCTCTTGTATTCGGTTATGTGCCATGTTTAAGCCCTGCGGCATCCCTATTTTTAGCACCTGGTCTCTTTGTGCAACCGATTCATATATCACGTGCATATTGAGTTTGCTGGTGTCGTCAGTCAGACGTTCAAATTCATAGAACTCAAGCTGGACGCCAAAAGGCGTATTCTCCATTTCAAATGTCCGTGTGATTTTCCGGTTCGGGGTAAATTCATGGATTACCCCATTGGCCTGAAATACCACTTTTCCCT
Organism: Candidatus Kryptoniota bacterium; assembly: GCA_036567965.1. Lineage (NCBI taxonomy): Bacteria > Pseudomonadati > Candidatus Kryptoniota > Candidatus Kryptoniota bacterium. Next base: position 44,849 of record DATCTN010000017.1, on the reverse strand, counting down.
GAGCATCGGTCGTTTCAAATTGATAACTGCCATGCTTTTTATTTTCAAGCTTTAGCACTTTCGTTCCCATCCATTGCGCAACAATGTCGGGCTCTATGTACGCTTTAAAAAGTAATTCCAACGGCAAATCAAACTCCCTTGTAATCGTTAATTCCTGTTTGCCGTCTTCGACATTGATATTTGTTTTTTGTTCCATCCTATTACCCCTTTTTTGATTTGTATTTTTTCATTGTGCTTTCCAATTTTTTAAACCTGTCATCCCACATTTTGCGGAATGGTTCAATAAAGTCTGCTAGTTCCTTTATCTTTTTGGGATTGAAGTGATAGTAGATTTCTCTGCCGTTCTGCTCTTGTTCAAGCAATTCGCACTCGGTGAGTATTTGCAAGTGTTTTGAAACTGTCGGTCTTGCGGTGTCAAAGTTTGAGGCTATCGCACCTGCTGTCATAGATTGTGAGGCTACCAACAGAAGTATAGCCCTTCTTGTCGGGTCTGCTATGGCTTGGAATACGTCTCGTCTTAAATTCATTGCGTAGCTATTTGACTACAAATATATGTATAGTTATCTAACTACGCAAATTTTTCGCAAATTTTTTTGTCGAAAGGTTTTATGTGTGGTTGGCTGTAAGTCCGAATGATCGTCAGCCGTTATTTTTCTATGAGTCAACGAAGGACTGTCTCACGAAAGTTGGCTGAGAGATGTTGTGCTGTGGAAGTTCGGTTGTGTCTGCCGAATAGTGAACTGTCAGCGGACAGTCCACTGATGACTTTACAAGTGTCGGGTTGTGCGGTCGTTTAGCCTTGCTGCCAACGTCCGCGGCAACAATGCAGTCCGCCGATAGGCGGATTGAGCGAACTCCTTTGGTCAATATGTTATTTGTGGACAGCCTGCCCCGATCTGCTCTTAATCCGCGTCATTGTTGCTGATGTTAGTTGCAGTTCCCCGTTCCGTCATTTGAGTACTATCAGCTTCTTTGTTTCTGCGAATGTACCAGCCTGCAGGCGATAGAAGTAAACTCCACTTGGTAAGTTCATGGCATTGAATTGCACGTAATGGTCGCCTGCATTCTGACGTTCATTAATCAATATTTTCACTTCTCTTCCGAGTACGTCATAGACCTTCACCGTCACGAAGCTGTTCACTGGCAATTCGTATCTGATTGAAGTTGACGGATTAAAGGGGTTAGGATAGTTTTGCAGAAGTGAGAAGCTTCTAGATATGCGAGAGGGGTTTTCTTTCACCGGTGTCATCTCAGGGACAGGGCGCAGCCAGACCCCATTGCCCTCTGTACCCGCAGCAAGACTATCTCCGACAATTGCAAGTGCTCCAATATTCAGGTTCGTCAACCCGGCATTGACAGCGCACCAACTGACGCCGGCGTTTTTGGAAACGAAGATTCCGCCGCCGTTTGTTCCTGCAAATACGTCCATTCCGCTTACAGCGATAGAATTCACAATCACATTTGTCAGCCCGCTATCCGAAAAAGTCCACGATACGCCGCCGTTCCTGGAGAAGTAAACGCCAGATCCGGGCATGATCACGGTGCCGCCATCATCCCCTAGGACGCCTTCAGTGTGCCAGGCAGCCGCAAACACATCATCCCCATTTCCTGCCAGGCAATGGACCTTGAATTGGTCAAGCCCGCTATCGACGGGCATCCAAGTTTTGCCGGCGTCGGTGGAACGAACTATGCCGCTGTCTGTGCCTGCAAGCATATAGGAATCGCTTAAGAGAACGCAATAGACAAAAGTCCTTGAAATACCTATGTTGACGCGACTCCAACTCATCCCCCTGTCAGTGGATAAAATGATTCCACCGACTGTTCCGGCAAAAATCTGACTGTCTTTAATCGCAAGTGCGAGAATACTTGTGTTGAGAAGCCCGCTCTCTATGGCGCTCCATGATGCACCGTTATCAGTCGAGAGAAAAGCCCCGGACGGAGTTCCTGCAAATAGATCCGAACTGTCAGCCGCAAGACATTGGATGCTGCCAGTAGCCAGACCGTTGTTAACAGGCATCCAATCGGCGCCTTTGTCGGTAGTAGAAAAGACTCCGTCGTTTTCCGTCCCCGCAAAGAGATTACCTTTATTCGCGACGAGAGACTGCACGCTGGAATAATCCAATCCAGCATTAGCGGGTCGCCATTGCACCCCACTGTCCGATGAGACAAAAACTCCCCCGTCCGTGGCAACGAAGATTTCGCCATTGTCTATGGCAAATGAATGGATGTTGACATTCGTGAGCCCGGAATTCACGGGAGTCCAGGACGTATCGGAATTCTTTGAAAGATACAATCCGCCGTCCCATCCGCCTGCAAAGAGGTTTTGGCCAAGAACAGCGAGTACCCAAATACCCTCCTCAGATGGGTTTGTGCCGAAAGCCTTCCAGCTCATGCCAGCATCTTCAGAAAGGAACACTCCGCCCCCAGTTCCGTCGGCGTTGCAACCTGTTCCGGCAAATAGGCTGTCTCCTTCCACGGCAATAGACAAGACTGTCAAATAAGTCAACCCGTTGTTCATGGCTACCCAAGTCGCACCACTGTCAGTTGAACCGAATATGCCGCCATCTGCTGTTCCAGCATAAATCTCTTTACCGACAACGGCAAAAGAACGGATGTCCATAGCCGATATAGGAAGATGATTCCACGTTGCTCCCTTGTCCGTTGAAACAAATGCTCCGGCTGTGTACGTGCCTGCAAAGATTTTTTCTCCAAGCACTGCGAGAGAGAGCACCCCCCAGCCGCCAGACAGACCGCTGTCACCACTTGTCCAAGTCAACCCGGCATCGGTCGAAATGGCTACACCCTGGTTAGAGGTACCTGTATAGATGTCGGATCCACTGACAACAATTGCGCTCTTTTCCACGCCCGTTGGGCTGCCATTTACGATCGTCCACATTTTGCCCTTGTCCGTTGAAACATACATGCCATAAGCAGTCGACGCAAAGAGTTTGTTCCCACAGAGCGCAAGTGCGTTCACTGAACCGCCAGTAGGGCCATTAGTCTGAACCCATTGAGCTTTCGACTCGGGGGTCAATGATGCCAAAACGAATGATAAGAAGATAAACATTTTTCCAAACCAGGTCATAATAAGCCTCCTTTCATTGACTCCGAAAGGCAATTGCAACTAACGTCCGCGAGAACTATGTCCGTGCCGCGCTCCTTCTTTATATTATGTGCGCGGCATGTCCGAAGGACCCCTTCGGGGAAGCGATACATAAATAGCCTGTCCCGATGCCGCTTCACGGCATCCCGACATATAAATAATTTGGACGGGACACGCTCTTGGTCGGGGAGCTTCTCGACCGAAATCGCGATGCTCTCCATCGCGACGCAGGTCGGCGTCTTTGTCCCGCGTGTCAGTCGCCGCGCGGCGTCCACGGGGAGAGAGTGCACTTCCAGCAACGTGGAGCATTACTTGTACTTCGCGTAGTTGTGAGTCGAGTAAGCTAAGCTCGCGTCGTATAGACCGCTTGAAAGTTTTGGATAGATCGACAACCATGCAGGGAAACCATACACTGAATCGTATCTAACCTCGATATTAAAAATTGATGTGTCGCAGCGAGCCATTTCATCGAGCAAACCCTTTATTGTTCGGAATCTGGTCCTTTGCGAAATTGTCAGGGGTGTATTGTCGGATAAGGAGATCGCGCCGAAAATTGTGTCCGCGACAACGTAGATCCGAGCTGAATCGCCACTCCCGGGGCAGAAGCAAAGCCGAGTCTGGTCAATCGAGTAATCATACCCGGGCTTAACATTCACAGTTGCATCCTTCGAACACGCAAAGGATGTGACAGCGAGGATGACAGTGACACATATACCTTTCATATTATCATGCCTCCTTAGATAAGGGATAAATCATCCGAGTTCTCCTGACGCCGCGTGGCAGCTAACTACTTCAATCACGACAAACGCCGTTTATGCTGCCCGTATAGGATGAAATACGCTATATGGCGTTTATTTTCTTTATGGAACCCATCGCTGCATTTTCCCTAATGCTTCTGCGTGAAATTTAACTGCACTCTTCGCCATTGTCAATCAATCTGAAGGCTCCCCGCTTTTGACGGACAGCCTTCCATGCCATACTGCTTATTGATCTTTCGGTGGATTCTTCATCGACTTCCGCGTCACCGCAGCTTTCAACGGCGCTTTCTTCTGCGCACGCATGCGAGCTGACGGGGTCAGGACATATGACATCGGACCTGAGACAGGATGCAACCAGTTCCAGGCTCGCTGCGTCGCGGTCCGTCCAGGATGATTGACGGCGCGCCAAGCTGCATCGTGGTCGTGGCACGCTGAATTGACGTTCGGGCGCGTTGCAGCGCCGCCGCGGCACGGAACGGAGACATCGCGCAAAGCCGCAATGTGGCTAAGGCATGATGATTTGGCCCTGCAGGCACGCTGTTTTGTGTTCCTGACATGTCGCATCGATACTCTGTGGCGCAGATTTAACGTTCCGGCATTTCCCTGTGCCGTGGAACGACTGGCCGATACGGTCTACCGCTCTGCCTCTATCGCAAGTCCGGCTGCCCGGACATGGTTGTAACGATGCAGATGAGTGCGAGAATCCCTTTTGGTGTAGGGACTACGCCCCGTGAATCATGGTACAGAGCTAGTTTATGTTGATGTTCAGATGCAGGCTTGGAGAAAAGATAAAGTGCATTGCTGCAGTGATTACATGGAATCTGCTCCAGTAATCATCAGTGATACTTCAGCAAGGCTTGATGAAGATTCATTGGAATAATAAAACGCCCCTTGTCATTTCGAGGAGTCGGATGAGGATTGGATCAGTGACGACGAAAAATCTTCCAGAGTACTCCTCAGTGATACTTTTGTAGAGTCATGCAGAGGATTCCTCCACTCATTCATCTGTCCGATTACTCGGGCCGACTCATTCGGTCGGAATGACAAATCAAAACTATCTTTGTCATTTCGAGGAGTCAGATGAGGATTCGATAAGTGACGACGAGAAATCTTCCAGAGTACTCTTCAATAATACCATTATGGAGTCCCATAAAAGATTCCTCCACTCACTCATCCGTCCGATATACTCGGACGGATTCATTCGGTCGGAATGACAAAGCGGAAACGCAAAGGCAAGTAATTCGTTGATGGGTTCTCCTGATCAAGTAGACATTTGGAATGCCGATCATTATTTTGCTGTCCTCAGGAGGTTTTATGTTCAGAGGGCGATCCTACTTTGTATACATTATGGCAAGTGATTCGCGAGTCCTGTATGTCGGCATGACGGGGGACTTGTGCCATAGGGTCTCCGAACATGAGCACAAGAAACTGGAAGGGTTTACGAAGCGGTACAACGTCGACCGGCTGGTTTATTACGAGGAGACAGAGGATGTTTGGTCGGCAATCCAAAGAGAAAAGCAACTGAAACGTTGGCGGAGGCAAAAGAAGATAAATTTAATCGAAAAGGAGAACGCTGCATGGAGGGACCTGTACTATGAAACATGCGGGGAGGAGGAGCATGGATCGACCGACGATGCGTAATCCTTTGAACTGCTCACCAATAATACCACTGTGGAGTCATGCGAAAGCTTCCTCCACTCGTTCATACGTCCGATTACTCGGACGGACTCATTCTGTTGGAAAGACAGAGCGATCGGACTTATAAGCCAGCACCGTCTCTCCGAGCCGCGTTCTGCTCTTTTTCCGGGTCGGCGATTTTATTTCATCAGCACGAGCTTCTTGATCGACTCGAACTTTTCGCCGTTGACACCGACCGCGCTTATCCTGTAGTAGTACACGCCGCTTGCGAATCGGTTCATGCTGAATGTCTCGTTGTATCTCCCGGCGTCCATTGTCCCGTAATCCTGTTCCATCACTTTCTGTCCAAGAACATTATACACCGTGATCGTCACAGTCGATGTCTGTTTGAGATCGAACCTTATCGTCGTGCTTGGATTGAATGGGTTCGGATAATTCTGATAAAGCGCGTAAGCCTTCGGAACGCCGACTGTCACCTGAAGTGTGTTCATATCTTTCGTCGTGCCGCTCGTCGACGCACTCTGCAGCTTGTAGATGTATGTCGTGCCTGACGAGACGTGGGAGTCGGTGAACTGGTAGTCCTTCCCGGTGCTGCTTGTCCCGAGACCGACGAGGCTCTTGTTTGAAGTATAGCTTCCTACCAGTTGCCAACTGCTGGCACCTAACTTCTGTCTCATCAAATTGAACCCGGCGTTGCCCACTTCACTCCGTGTCTTCCATGACAGCGTGACACTTCCGATGTCGGTGCTTGCAATGAAGTCCGTTACCGAGACGGCAAGCGAGACGTCGGATGAACCTATCATGAACTGGCTGAACGAAGTTAGCCCGTTAAACGTGATTGTTGTGGCGGTTACCGATGCAGCTCCGCTCACAGCCGTTGTCCAGCTTCCGTCGTCTTCATCACCTCGATGGAAGAGAGTGTAGCTTGAAGTCGCCTCCGACCCGTTCGCCGTGAAATATGACGGCACTGTGAAAGTAACGTTGGTCGAATACGTTCCAGCGATGCCGAACGGCGTTATCACCCAGTACCGGTTGGTCAGAAGTGCGCCGGGGTTGGGAGGAAGTGAATCGGGGACTTCGTCGATTTCAGTTGCGGTTATCTCGATGGTGGTATCGAACGCGTCGGTCGTCGCAAGCGACACGTGACCAAGGTTCGCCGTCCCGCTCTCGAAGCCGGTGCTGTCTCCGCTTGTGCCGCTTCCCTCAGGCGCGGTCGAAGTGACCCATCCATCGCTCGTATTGAAACTGAAGTTCGACAAAGTGCCGTTTTGACCACTCACGACATCGAAGGCGGTGGTCCCTGTTGAATCGTTAAACTGATACTCTGTGATCAGGTTTGAAGTGGTGGGGGGCACCGCGAGGTGCATGTCTTCCCTGATCTGATTTGAATCTTTGCTGACGCTCCAGAAGCGAACCTCGTCGATCGTCCCGTTGAATGTCTCAGTTGAGAAGCCGCTGTGTCCGCCGATAAAGAGATTGCCCGCCGGCACATTGGGTCCGCCGCTTCCAAGAGCTTGACTCACCCCGTTCAGGTACAGCGTCCACAAACCGGAACCGTCTCTCGTAAGGGCGACATGTGTCCACGCTCCGACCGGCAGCGTGAAATATGAATCTTGAATGAAATTCCCTCCAGCGAGGAGGCTGGCCGCATTCGACGCGCCCTGGTCCAGAAAAATTCCGTACCCGGTTGAGGACGTATTACCGCTGTAGAAGAGAACCTGGTTGCTCGGAGTGCCGCCGTTCCATTTGACCCATCCTTCCATGGTGAATCCTGAGGTGGCGGTCGTGGGCACGGGCGCGCTGACGTAGTCCGAACTGCCATCGAACTTAAGCGCGTTCCCCGGCGAACCGGAATAGGGCGGGAGTGTGTTGAATTGTTCTATCGCGCCGACTATGTATCCGTTCGAGCTCGTGGTTGCGACAGCCGTGTAATATGTTGTAGCCGCCGATAATCCGGACAAGACGGCGGAGACGGGAGTATCCGAGTTGCCGCCCACACTGCCGGGGCTCGCGAGGACGCTGTCCTTCAATGAGTCGGGCGATGTGCCGTAAAGGAACCGCACCGTCGTAGTCGCGCCGTTAGCGTTAACCTGTCCATTGACTCCGGCGGTCTGAGATGTCTCGGATGACAGAGCGAGAGTCGCGGCGACTGAACCGTTCCTGGAGACGTAGACGGGACTGGAACTGTTTGTGAAGAAGTTCGAACCGTTGCCTGATGCGTCGACATTGACTATGGAATCGGCGAACGACCCATTGAAATAAAATGCCGAAGAAGGACCGGAGCTTGTGTTCTTTCGCAGTGTTCCACCTGACCATATAAGAAAACCAATGTCGTCTTCGACGCCGCCGCCTGTGCTCAGCGATGTGTTGCTGTCTACTTCCACATTGGTGAAATAAACTGGACCGCTCAGATAGACTCCGCCTCCGCTTAATGCGGCTGAGTTGCCGCAGATCCTGACATTCGATAGAGTGTCATAAACAGGTATTCCGTAGAAGAATATTCCTGCGCCGCGGTTTCCAACGCTATTGAAGCTGACATCAGAGTTGTAGATCCTGAGAGAGTCGCTGGCTGCGATTCCTCCGCCGTCAAATGCCGCGGAATTCCATCTCACGCTGTCATTCATCATCGTGACGCTGTTTCCTCCGGTATACACGCCGCCGACATATGCCGCCGTGTAATTGCTGTCGATGATGCAGTTCATTACGGAGCAATCGCCTCCGTCGATATCGATGGCGCCGGAGTACAAGTCGCCGTAGTTATGTTTGAGGATACAGTGGTCCATCGTGAAATTGCCGTCGTCGTTATCGAATCCGCCTCCTCCAGATCCAAAGCCTGCAATAGTGCTGTCGCCGATGAAAGTGCAGTAGCTGCAGGAAATATTGGCGCCTGATCCCCCGTTCTGGATGCCGCCTCCGTTGGCGGCGATGTTGCTGTCTATATGGACGTTGAAGAACGATGCGGTCCCTGCCTGGAAGTCAGCTCCTCCACCCTGGTAGCTGCTGCCGCTGAAGTCCGCGAAGTTCGAGCTGAGCATCCCGTAATTCATCGTCAGCGTTCCCGAAATGACCTCGATGCCGCCGCCATTTTGATCGGCGGTATTCTGAACCACATCCACGCTGTCAAGCTCGACTGTACCACCATACATCTGTATTCCTCCCCCGCTCTCTCCGGTCGGGTAGCCGCCGTCCACCGTGAGCGAGGTGATTTTCACCGAAATGTTCGAGTTGGCAGGCCCGATGTCGAAATCCCTGTCCGATGTATTTCCGTTGATAACAGTCTGACTTTCTCCCGCCCCCAATATGACGAGGCTGTCGTTTATGTCGAGGTCGCCTGCGGCTGCAGTGTCTTCATCGGGTCCCGCCCACGTCAGATTGTACAAACCGGGTGGTACGATGATGGTATCCTGTCCTGCTGCGGCATTTGTAAACTGGATCGCAGACCTGAGGGTAACAAATCCATTCGACGCGGTGTCGGCAAGCGTCGGGTCGACTGCGGGCTCGTCTACGATGGAGTTGACCGTTATCGCGCCCACCGAGTGCGGGAAGTAAACACGGCGGAATGAAGATGTGCGCTTCCCCCTGATCGATGCGAGGACATTCCCCGACTTCTTTGATGACGTGTGTCTGTTCTTTATAGATTGGAGCGTAGGATGTGCTGCTCGTGTGGGAGTCGTAACCTTCTTCTGACCTCCGTTCCCTGTCGGGACGGAGACGAATTGTACCGTCACAGCCACGATGGCTGCAAGGCAAAACTGTAACGCCAACTTCTTCATTTCACCTCCAAGGTTTACAATGCGTTGCAATACGTAAGCGCGGGATTTTCTGCGATTATCCGGTACATTAGAACCTACCTCGCGTAAATCCTGGTACATGAAGCAAAATGGAATTGAAGTGCCCGGCGGGAATCCAGCAAGAACCTATATGGTGCTCTCCTCCTCCATATATTGCGCCAACGTGGTGGGTGAGTAAATAGTTCCCACCATGGAGCGGAGAGTGCCATGGAGCGGTGAGAAAATAGGGATGTAAGATGTGGTGATTCAAATTGCGAAGCCTCGTCATGCTGAACTCGGTTCAGCATCTATTCCTAGACCCCGAAACGAGTTCGGGGTGACAGAGAGTAATGGAAATGACTCACCACCAGAATGTGGCATGGCAGGCACGTTCTCATTAGATTGTTCCCGCCCCGAGCACAAAATTGAAATGAAAGAGGAGGGTCCTTGATGTCGTTCGGAGAATTGATGGTGGTGTCCCTCGTCGCCGGATTCGTCGGTGCGATGAGCGGGATGGGAGGAGGTGTGATACTCATACCTCTACTCACACTTTTCGGCATGGACATCAAACACGCGATCGCCATCAGTATAGTCTCGGTTATCGCTACATCGTCGGGGTCGGCGTCTGCTTACGTCAGGGACCGGATCACGAACCTCAAGGTGGGTATGTTCCTCGAAATGTTTACAATTGTGGGCGCGCTCGTCGGCGCCACAATTACCCTTTCTGCATCCCGGGCACCCCTCTTTATACTTTTCGGAATCGTCCTTCTTGGCTCCTGGGTCGTGTTGTTCATGCAGAAACACGAGACCTATCACCACGTCGATCACCAGGACAGGTTCTCGGGCTGGTTGGAATTGAAGGGCGAATATTTCGATTACGCATCCAATGAGACGATATCATACAAAGGACAGAAGGCATACTATGGCGGTCCACTCATGTTTGGTGCAGGATTCATCGCAGGACTCCTTGGAATCGGAGCGGGCGCGCTTAAGGTGCTGATACATGATCTGGTAATGGGACTTCCGCCGAAAGTCTCCACCACGACAAGCAATTTGATTATCGGTGTAACCGCGCTCGCGGGAACGAGCGTCTATCTCGCGGCCGGACTGATCGATCCCGCTCTTGCTGCGCCTGTAATACTCGGCATCGTTGCGGGCGCGTTCATAGGTACTCGTGTGCTCGTCCGGCTTACGAATCGGATGGTGCGGCTTTTCTTCCTCGTCATACTCGCGGTCCTCGGCATTGAGATGATCATCCGCGGAATAGGAGCGATAGCGTGATGGATAATTCCGACAAGGAATTGAGAAGCAGAGAGGTTGAACACGAAATGGACTCGCTCATCGGATACATTTTACTGATTGGTGTCCTCGCAAGCATCGTGCTTATCACGACCGGAGTTATCTGGAACTTTATTGACACAGGATATCTGGGATTGAAATACTCCATCGCGGGAATGAATCTCTTCCAATTCGCGGCGGTGGAACTCCGGCACGCGGGCGAGCTCAAACTCCGCCCAGAGCTGTTCGTGAACCTCGGGTTTGTGACACTTCTTCTCACTCCCTATGTGCGGGTCGCGGCGTCGATGTTTTTTTTCGCGTTCACGGAAAAGAACCTGAAGTACACCTGTTTCACGGCGATTGTGTTTTGTATACTGACCTATTCGCTTTTTCTAAGGTGACAGGGCTGGCTGGGGATGAATTGCTTGCCGTTCTCCGTCGTCCCGAATTAATTTCAGGTTCTGGTTCACCTACGCCTTGACGTGCTCGAAGTATCTGCCGGCGGAGACGGGTTATGCTCCGGAGGCGGGATTGGACGCGGACGGGGCTGAGTTGGTTGATCAGGCGGTGACGGATTATGAGTTGGCGGCGCGACGGGTCGCGGGCGTGCGGGTTCTGCAGGCGGGGACGACGGCTCTGGCGATACTGGCGTTCCAACAGGGATCGGCACTTCAGGAGGCCACCACGGAGGCGGGATCGGATCGCCTATAACCGGCGGCACAGGCGGAGGCTCGGGTGATGGAACAGGCGGCGGAGGCGAAGCGGGGGCCTGCATCACAATCATCCAGTTTCCGTTTTCGTCGAGCTCACACATGAAATCATCGGATCCAAGAGGCGACTCGTCCTGAACGTATGCAACATCGAGGCCGCTCGAAAAGTCGAACGAATACCAATGCTCGACAAATACCCACGCGCCAGCGTTAGAAGGATCGACATCGTTTCCGATCGGAACAAGTGCACCGAAGAACGACCGCGCAGCCGCGGCTTTGTCGTCTGTCCTTGAACCGAGAAAGTCATTCAGCATCACGGCGTGTTTGTTATCAAGTCCCAATGGTATCGCATGTTTCGTATTCTGAAATTCAAGAAGAAGGCCCGTAATATTCGACGTGAGAGGTCCGCTTCCGTCTGTAGTCTCGATAGACACGCTCACCCCGTTCTGTACCATGGCGTACTTGTAGCCGTAGGCCGGGTAATTGAAATCCTGGCTCTGCAGAAAACTCAAGAGCGATGAAGCCGCACGAACGACAGGTGAACTCATATCCGGCGAGGGCGCGCGCGCTGTTTCATTCGCCCATGCACGAAAAAAGCTGTCAAGAGTGTCCTTCGATCCGGACCTGTAAGCAGAAAAGAGGAGCACGCTTTGCGAATCCGCCGTCGGGCCGCGTTGACCGATCTCATCGGTTGTGACCTGGTAGTCAGTCGATGGCGTACCAAAGGTGTAGCAGCCAGCCAGAACCAATCCCGACACTATCATAAGAAGAGAAGCTCTCATCGCGTTACCTCCTTTCGACTCATTTGCCTTCCTACATTTTTGGACGCAGCCAAGTCGAAAAGGTTTTCTGTTTTTGGTAGGCATTCGGCACACATGCATGAGGCACGCTCTCGTCCGTCCAGGTAGAGCTGATACCAACGCTTGTCGACTGAGTCGCGCGACTTCTCTCCTGAGACACTTCAGCCGGAAATGAGCTGCCCCTTCTCGCTTATGACTACATTGAATCTGCGCTCTCAACGCTCGTATTTAGCCAGAAAGAACAGCAGGCGCAACTGAGCCTGTCGTGGATCCGACGTCACCAGAAACACTTACGCTGATCGCGTTGACGAAGAAGCCAATCGTCGTGGACATATTATGGAGGTTTGTTGTGTCGTCTTTCGGCGTTTGTCATAAAGCGCTTAAACAGCACATAATCGCGGGTTGACAACGTAACATTGTTATGCTATATTACGTAAGAGGAATTGATATGGAAAATGAACTGATTTCAAAGAAGGACTTACTCGAATTGGCCGGTATATCATACGGCCAGCTTTACAGATGGAAGCGCAAGATGCTGATTCCTGAAGATTGGTTTGTGAGAAAGTCGACATTTACGGGCCAGGAAACTTTCTTCCCCCGCGACAAGATTCTTTCTCGAATCCAGAAGATTAAGAATATGAAGACGGAGTCGTCTCTGGATGACCTCGCAGACATCTTGTCACCCGAACCCGCTGACGTCTTTATGGATCGAAATCGGATCGTGAATGAAAAGATTGCATCCGAACAGGCAATGCAGCTGTTCGAGGAGACACTCGGCCATACGGACGTATTGGATTTCGAAAAACTACTCGCCGTGTACGTGCTCGACAAGCTTCTCCAATCGGGCGAGATCAGCAGCGATGAAGGCAAATCGCTTTTGAAAATTCTGAGCGATCACTACGGCGAATTCCAAGGGAAGAATTGTGACCTGTTACTCATCCGAAAACTCGGAGTCTCAAATTGCATCTTACTGGGAGCGCCCAACCAGATCGTTCTTGATTCAGGATCGAAACCGGTCGTCAGACTTAATCTCGTTAATTGTGTCGAAGAACTGAAACCCCGCGTGACAAGCAGCGGCAACAATTCAGAGGGAGGTAAATCAAATGGAAGACAATGAAAGATCCGATTTAAGAATAAACGGGCTGGGGACTGCTGCCGGAGGAAAATATAATTTCGTCCAGATCAACGGCAAAGGGGACATAAGCGGCGATGTGGAATGTGTCCAGCTGCAAATTAATGGTTTCGGTTCAATCGGGGGCAACCTGAAGATGGAGACTGCCCGGATCGCGGGCAAATCGGAGATCGCCGGTAACATCACGGGCGGTGAACTGACTGTCGACGGCATGATCGAAGTCAACGGCGGAATCTCTGCGGAGCACATCGAAAATCGCGGAACAATGCAGATCGCCCGCGACTGCGGGGCCGAGAGTTTCAAATCCAGGGGCGGATTCTCGATCGGCGGGCTGCTCAACTCCGGAAAGATCGACGTCGAAATTTATACTTCCTGTACTGCACGTGAGATTGGCGGAGAGAAAATCAATATAAGAAAAGGTGACGCGTTTGGGTTCAAGAAATTTCTTGATTCGCTGTTCCCCGGTCTGGGATGGAACCGCGGTTTGTCCGCTGAAACGGTTGAGGGAGACGACATCTATTTAGAGAGTACCACCGCTAAAGTTGTCCGCGGCGACAATGTGAGGCTGGGACCGGGTTGTCAAATCGACCTGGTCGAGTACAGAAGCACTCTTGAACGCGCTAGTGATTCTATCATCAAGGAAAGCAAGAAAATCTGAACGGAGAAGATCCATGAACGAACACAAACGGGACCTGAGGATCATAGGAAACGGGAGCGCCACCGGTGGTTACTACAACGATGTAAAAGTCATTGGCGATGGAGTGATAAACGGCGACTTCGAATGCAATCATTTCAGATGCGCTGGAACCGCGACGATCAACGGGAGCATCAATACTCATTCGCTAAAAGTAGCAGGTTCGTCATCGGTGACCGGCACGCTTAAGTCCGACGACATCCGTATCGCGGGCAATGTCGACGTCCAGGGCGATATCAAGGGCGGAACGTTTGTCGTGAGAGGCGGCGCGGATGTGAGAGGAAGCGTCAGCGCGGACGACGTCTCGCTGAAAGGCTATGTCAACATTCGCAGAGACTGCGGGGCAGACAAATTCTGTTCCGAAGGACCGCTCACAGTCAGTGGACTTCTAAGTGCCGACGATATCGATATCAAAATCCACAGCTCGTGCAAGGTTTCGGAGATAGGCGGCCACAAGATACGCGCCAGACGCGGGCACGGCTCGACTATCGCGCACTTACTTAAGTCGCTTTTCATCGCACCCGATTTCTACAGCGGGAAGCTCATCTGCGACAGCATCGAAGGAGACGAGATTCAACTTGAATACACAAAAGCGAAGGTCGTAAGAGGAAAGAAAGTGATCATCGGTGACGGCTGCGAGGTTGACCTCATAGAGTACAAGGACGAATGCCGGGTGTTCGGGAGATCGAGCATCAAAGACAAAAAGAGGATTTCGTGAGCGTTCAATTTCATTGGAGATTCAGTCGACCATAAAGCAATCTAATCGGCTTGAGATAGAGGATAGACGACATGATGAAAACGCAGCGCCACATCAAAACGCGAAGTAACGGTTTCTTAGCGAAAGATTAACGTCACAACAAACAGCTACCCTTACACGTCATGATAATCGGTAATTCCGTAATCGAGAATCGAGAGGAAAGCATGCCAAAAACGCCCGAATTATTCATTTTTCGCACAAATATCGAGACATTGTCTGATTTCGCATGCGTGCGGAAGGACCTTCAACGGGTAGCGGGGGTTCTTGAATGCACCATCGATCTTGAAGACCGCGATAAGGTTCTTCGGGTCGAAACGGAGAACCGGAATATTAGCATTATTGTTGATAAGGTTGTCAGTCACGGGTTCTTTTGCGAAGAGCTCGAGGACTGATAACGAAATTTTCAAAACCCTAACGAGGAAAATGTGGAAGCAAAGAACGCCGACTTATCGTCATTAAGAATTGATCGATCAAAACGCGACCCGGGACAGCAGTCCGGATCGTCCGCAAAGAAAATATTCACCATCGCAATACCCGCAATTGTTATCGTCGCCGCGGCGATCGCAGTTTCAAGGACCATGTCGGGCTCACCAATGCAGGTGAAAGCGATTACGGTAGTTCAAGAGTCCCCGTCACAATCTCAGGCCCTACTTACGGCGAGCGGTTACGTCGTCGCTCAGCGGAAGGCCGCGATTGCCTCCAAGGCCACCGGAAGATTGGTTTATCTCGGCGTTGTTGAAGGGGACAAGGTTAAGAAAGGCCAGGTTATCGGGCGACTTGAAGACAGCGACGTGAAAGCTCAGCTCGACGAAGCGAATGCGAATCTTGAATTGTACCAGGCTTCTCTCGCCGACGCCAAATGGAACTACGACCGAGACAAGGACTTGTTGAAGTCGGGCTCCATTACCCAGTCCACGTTCCAGACTGCAGAGACCCAATACAAGAAAGCTCAGGCGTCCGTTGATGTGGCGAAAGCGAATGTTGAGGCGGCTGAAGTCGCGGTCGAGAACACTGTTGTCCGCGCGCCCTTCGACGGGACCGTCCTCACGAAGAATGCCGACGTCGGAGAGATTGTCGCACCGATGGCAGGAAGTGTCAACACACGAGGGACCGTGGTGACGATCGCGGACATGGGCTCGCTCCAGGTAGAAGCAGATGTGTCGGAGTCGAATATAGAGAAAGTGCGGATCGACCAGCCGTGCGAGATCACCCTCGACGCGTATCCGAACGTCCAGTACGATGCTTACGTCGCGAAGATCGTTCCCACCGCAGACAGAGGAAAAGCTACGGTCACCGTAAAGGTGGCGTTCAGGAATTACGACAGCCGTGTTCTCCCCGAGATGAGTGCAAAGGTCACGTTCCTCGGGCTCAAGGATACCACGAAGGGCGACTCGAGCGTGTTGATGATCCCGTCCACCGCGGTCTTAAACAAGAATGGCAAAAGCATAGTATACATGATTGTCAACGATAAGGCCGTCGAGACGACAGTGACGCTCGGCCGTTCTTTCGGAAACTACGTCGGGATAGCCGCAGGTCTTTCGAACGGGGACAAAGTAATAGATTCTCCGGGCGATCAGATCACGAACGGATTAAAAGTGACCGAAGAGTAGCAGTCAAATATCTAACGAGGAGAAGAAATGCCAAATCTTATCGAGATATCCAACGTGTCGAAGTCTTACTGGCGCGACAGTATCGAGATACCGGTTCTCAACAACATAAATATTTCGGTGACCGAGGGAGAATTCCTCGCACTGATGGGTCCCTCAGGTTCCGGCAAGACGACTCTGCTCAACATGATTGCTGGGATAGACAAGCCGAGTAAGGGCGAGGTGGTTGTAAAGGGCACTGACATAGCAAAGCTCAGTGAGTCAGCTCTGGCGAAGTGGCGCTCTACGAACATTGGGTTCATATTTCAGTTTTATAATTTGATACCTGTCCTCTCCGCTTACGAAAACGTCGAGCTCCCCCTTCTTCTCACCCACCTCTCGAAAGCGGAACGGAAAGAGCACGTGATAAATGCGCTTTCTATCGTGGGGCTTGCGGACAGAATCGACCATTACCCGAAACAGCTTTCTGGTGGCCAGGAGCAGAGAGTCGCCATCGCCCGCGCGATTGTAACAGATCCTGTCCTCCTTATCGCTGACGAGCCTACCGGGGACCTCGACAAGAATTCGGCCGAGGAGATCATGACGCTCATGCAGAGACTCAATTCCGAGTTTGGGAAAACCATCGTCATGGTGACACACGACCCGCACGTCGCTCAGCGAGCAAAGGTCCTCATTCACCTGGAGAAAGGCGACATCCTAGCGAACGGCTCAAAGGGAGGAGCCTGACGATGAGAGTACTGAAACTTATCGTAAAGAACGTGTTCAGACATAAGTTGAGGACAACCCTCACCGTCCTCGGGATGGCGATAGCAGTTATGGCATTCGGGCTCATACAGGCGATGGTGGCCAGCTGGAACTCAGGCGTGGCGTCATCCGAAGTTGACAGGCTTGTTACTCGCGACGCGGTCACGATTATCAATCCACTTCCCTACGCCTACCTGGACAAGATTAAGCAGGTGACGGGCGTGAAGGAAGTGACATACATGAACTGGTTCGGGGGCACATACATCGATAAGAAAAACTTCTTCGCGCGTATGGCCGTCGACGAGAATACACTATTTCAGGTTTACCCGGAATATATTCTGCCGCCGGATCAGATGGCCGATTTCAAGAAAGAAGGAAATGCATGCGTCATCGGAAATGCGCTCGCCAAACAGTATAACCTCAAGCTTGGCGACATAATGACGATCGAAGGCGATATCTATCCCGGTACGTGGGAGTTCGTCGTGCGCGGGATTTACCAGCCCAAGCTGAAGTCCACAGACGCGACGCAAATGTTTTTCCACTGGAATTATCTCAACGAAAAAATGAAGCAGGATTTTCCGGCAAGAGGAGACCTGGTAGGCTGGTTCATCGAGCGGGTCGATAACGCCGCCGACGCAAACGCGGTGTCGACGAAGATCGACGACATGTTCAAGAATTCGCCTTACGAGACAAAGACGGAGACGGAACGCGCGTTCCAGCAGTCGTTCGTGTCCGCCTCAAGCGCCATCATCACCGGTATGCAGTACATGTCGTTCGTCATAATCGGGATAATCATGCTCGTCCTCGGCAACACCATGATAATGTCTGCGCGGGAGCGAACCCGCGAGTACGCGGTATTGAAAGCACTCGGCTTCTCGGCAAAGCATCTCGTGGGGCTGATAATGGGCGAATCTATTTTCATTTCGGCTATCGGCGGGGCACTGGGAGTATTCTTGACCTTCGGTGCGGTCAACGGCATGTCGGAGAGTGTACCCCGAAGCTTCTTTCCTGTGCTCGAAGTCTTGCCGAGTAATCTCATACTTGCGCTCGCGGCGGTCATGCTTGTAGGAATCGTCGCTTCCATTTTCCCGATTAACCGTGCGCTGACGACGAGGATCTCGGATGGTTTCAGGTTTGCCGGATAAGGAGACTGACTAATGGCAATTCCATTCAAATACATGGTGAAGAACTTCAGGACAAGAAGGTTGTCCACAATCGTTACGCTCGCGGGAATAGCGCTCGTCATTTTCGTCTTCACCGCGGTCCTGATGATGGCGAACGGTGTCAAGAAGACGCTGGTCACGACCGGATCGCCCGACAATGTCGTCGTCTCGAGAAAAGGATCGAACGGCGAGATATCGAGCATCATCGATGTGGAAACGCAAAATATAATTGCAACACTACCCGGCGTAGCAAAATCTCCTGATGGGACGCCCGCAATTTCGTACCAGCCGGTCGTCGTGATAAACCTTACGACTCCCGACGGCGGGATGACGAACGTATCCGTCCGCGGCGTATCCCAACAGACATTCTATATCCATCCTGAAGTGAAGATCGTCTCGGGAAGGAATTTCAACCCCTCGCTTCATGAAGCGATCGTGGGAGAGGCAGTCGCGAGAAGATTCCAGAACGCGAAGATCGGCGGAGAAATCAAACTTGCCGGCGACTACTGGAAGGTGGTCGGGACCTTTTCGGATAACGGGAGCGGATTCGATTCCGAAATATGGTGCGACAGTCATCAGATACAAGACGCGTTTCATCGGGGAAGCACCGTGTCCACGGTGACATTGAAGCTGGACAAGCCGTCTGACTTCGACGTTTTCAAATCCGCATTCGCGTCCGACAAGCGACTTCAGCAATTTGAACCGAAGGGAGAACAGGCATACTTCTCAGAGCAATCCGAAACTCTTGCGGCATTCATAAGCATTCTCGGGACGATTGTGACTATCATATTCAGCATCGGAGCCGCTATCGGTGCCATGATAACGATGTACGCCGAAGTCGCCAACAGGACTACCGAGATAGGAACCCTACGGGCGCTGGGGTTCAGTCGCAGCAGCGTGCTGACAGTTTTTCTTTGCGAATCGATACTCATCTCGATAGCAGGTGGCGCGCTCGGAATCATTCTCGCCTCTCTGCTTCAGTTTCTATCGGTTTCCACGTTGAACTTCGATACTTTTTCGGAGCTCACGTTCAATTTCGCTCTCACTCCTTTCGCCGTGGTGCTTTCGATAATATTCGCGGTGTTCATGGGTGTCATCGGGGGTTTCCTCCCTTCGGCACGAGCCGCAAGGATGAACATCGTAAATGCACTTCGCGGAGGATGATGGAATCGACGGGTAATTTGCTTCGTCAACTGACGAGAATGGTCAGGAGTTTTTAAAACAAAAAGAATACTCCAGGGGATTACAAATTGACGCTTACAAATGTGGAAACCAAGATCATAGCCGTAACGAATCTTGTAAAGAAATTCGGCGATTTGACCGCGGTCGACAATATCTCGTTCGAAGTGCATAAAGGTGAGATCTTCGCTTTTCTCGGACCGAACGGTGCCGGGAAATCGACGACGATCAAGATGCTAACAACACTTCTCCATCCGACAAGCGGGAAGATAATGTTGAACGGTTACGACCCGGCGCACAGCAAAGATGGCGTCAGAAAGTCGCTTGGGATAGTCTTCCAGGATCCGAGCATTGACGAGGATCTGACCGCGCTGGAGAACATGCAGTTCCACGCGGTGTGCTACAAGATTCCGAAGGATGTTCGCGACGCGAGTATCAAGGAGCTTCTTGAGTTTGTCGAGCTCTGGGACAGGCGCGGCGACCTGGTGAAGACTTTTTCCGGGGGAATGAAGAGAAGACTTGAGATTGCGAGAGGGTTGCTCCATCATCCGACGATTCTGTTTCTTGACGAGCCGACGCTCGGACTCGATCCGCAAACAAGGAACCATATGTGGAGTTACGTGAGGGACATAAACCAACGGGAAAACATGACGGTATTCTTCACCACACATTATATGGAAGAAGCCGATAGAATAGCGGACCGGATCGCTATAATCGACCATGGCAAGATTGTCGCCGTAGGAACCGCGGACGAACTGAAGTCTCAAACGAGAGCGGAGACACTGGAAGACGCATTCCTCAACCTTACAGGACACAAGATCCGCGAGGAGGAAGCGAGCGGACTCGACAGGATGAGAAGGATGAGACAAATGTGGGCGGGGAGGAGAAGATAGAAATGAGTGTGATCTACATAATGTGGCTGAGACAGGTCAAGAAGTATTTCAGGTCAAAGTCGAGGATCGTCGGATCGCTTGGACAGCCTTTGCTGTTCTTGTTGGCTTTCGGTTTCGGGTTCGGATCGATATACAAGCGTGCGGGCGATGGTAACTACATGCAGTTTCTTGCTCCGGGTATCATACTCATGAGCGTTTTGTTCACCGCTATATTTTCCGGCATTGACTTGATATGGGACAGGCAGTTTGGATTTCTAAAAGAGACCATGGTCGCTCCTGTCTCGAGGTTTCAGATCATGTTCGGGAAAACACTTGGCGGTGCGACTGTCGCGACAATTCAGGGAATAATCGTGTTCATACTTACACTCCTGGTCGGCTTCAGACCGCAAAGCATTTACATGCTGCCGGTCGCCGCGATCGTCGTCTTCCTTGTCGCCCTCCTTTTTACTTCAGTTGGAATCGGACTTGCGTCGACGATGGAAGACATGCAGGGATTTCAGCTTATCATAAATTTTCTAGTCATGCCCATCTTCTTTCTCTCCGGCGCTCTCTTCCCTCTCCAGGGAATTCCCAAGGCGTTGGGCATTATCGCAACTATCGATCCGCTCAGCTACGGAGTCGATGTGCTCAGGTACTCGTTCTCGTCGATTACGAACTTCGGGATGGCCACGGATTTCGCGGTATTATTAATCCTCACCGGACTGCTCCTCGCGCTCGGAAGTTTCTTGTTCGAGAGGATTCAAGCCTAGGTGCATTCGCAATCCCGATAGGATCTACGGAAGGATCGCCAATTCCGCCTCTGGGGTGAGCTCGCAGGGCCTCTCCGTGATTCTGAAGTTGACCCAACTCCCATCGTCTCTAGCATGATGCACGTTTTCTCTCAGAGCATTAGATTTATACATAAACCGGAGGAAATATGAATCGCTTCTCGGTAGTGAGTGCCGCCGTTCTATTTCAGTTAGTCTCAGTAGTGTACGCCCAGGACATAAAACCAATTCGAGACAATGTCGGGTTTTGCTGGGACCCGGTCCAGATGACCCGGCTGATTGATTACCTGAAAAAGATTGAGAAGGAACATCCGATGCCAGCGAAAATTGTCGCGGCTATTTCACCCCATGACGATTATTTGTATGCAGCCAGAGTCTATTATCCGCTTTATCGGACGCTGCGTGCCAAAGAAGTAGTGATATTCGGTGTCACCCACGGCGATGTAAGGTCTGAAATCGGTGACCCGCACAACATTCTTATTCTCGACAACTACAAGGAGTGGCCGGGACTCGTCAAGGATGTCGGCATTTCTCCTTTGCGTGAGTACATCAAGGCGCACCTGGACACCTCATACTTCATAGTCAGCTACAAAGCGCACGCGCTCGAACATTCCATTGAAGCGCTCGTGCCGTTTATCCAGTACTTCAATCCAGATGCGAAGATTGTCCCTATAATGGTTACACAGATGCCGTTCGGCAGGATGGATACGATTTCCGATCATCTTTCATCAATAATTTCTGATTACATCAAAGTAAATCATCTGGTTCCGGGTAAGGATATCGCGTTTCTTGTTTCGTCGGATGCGGATCACTATGGACCAGACTTCAACAATAGTCCTTACGGAGAAGACGAGAAGGCGCACGCGGAGGCGACGGCAAACGACAGGCGAATCGCACACAAGGACCTGGACGGTGTTCTCACGTCAGAGAAGGTGTATGACCTCACCAACGAAATGAAGAACACACTCTGGTGCGGAAAATTTTCGGTGCCATTCGGATTGCTGACTTCGGAGAAAGTTGTAATGAAAACAAACGGTAAAGAGCTAGACGGAAAATTAATCAGATATTCTGACTCCTACTCGGAAGGAGTTATCCCTTTGAAAGGAACCGGTATGGGAACCACCGCCCCTGCCTCGTATAAGCACTGGTGCGGATGGCTTTCGGAAGCTTTTTACTTAAAGTGAAGCGATAGTCAATCGACAATCCCCGGACTGACGTAAATTTAATTTCCGCCGACGCCGACGAGAGTGCCGATCGGATCTAAATCGTCATGCCTTCCAGTGCTCATGTCATACTTGAGCAACCGGTGCTTCCCATTCTTCTCTTGATTGTAATCCGCAAAATCGACATAGAGATAGCCCTCCCGGAAGTAACAGGCAGTCACATCGACAATTCCACCAAGGATCCTCGAAGTATCGTGATTCCGGGTAACGAAGACGTTCTGAATCGGGCCATCGAAATCCGGATTGGAGACCACCATATCCTCGCAGACGAAAACGGAAACTGAGTCGCTCACGCGAATCATTTCGGTTCCGGGGACCGAGATATCCATCATCGATGTATCGGGCAGCTGATATCTCTTCGTGCTCCGATCTGTAATCCTGATTTCACTAATGCCATCAGGTGTCGTCGACATAATCGTCGAATCGGAATTCCACGCGTAAACGCTGGACCGGTCGATATCATAGACCACCCTCTTCGTCGAGCGATCGTATATTGCTGTTTCCCAATCTCCGGGACGGTGGAGACAATTGAATGCGACTACCCTTGTGTCGGGAGACATGACCGCTCCATAATTGTAATGGGAAGCGGAAGGAATAATAGATATCTTCCGCTCCTCAACTGAATACATCCCCACCTGTCTTCGCGGATCGTGAATTTCCTTATCATTGGAAACTGAGTCTTCCCATCGCGTAAAGCAAATGTATTTTCCATCATGACCAATACTGACGTCAAAGATGTCGAACGGCGCGGACCAGATTGTCAGAGGAGAATTGGAGCCAGGCATCCATTCGAGGATCGTAGAGCCTCTTTGAAAATACAGCTTCTGGCAGAAGGCATCGCTCGTTGAGACGCACGCTGCAAAAGCTAACGCTATCGACACTTTGGACACAAGATCTCCAATCGCACTTTGAGGATCCGATGTCACATCCATGAGGAGAGAATCGAACCCATCACGAGAAGAGCTATCAACCAGAAACCGTTGTCAAGCAGCCAGAGTCCCCACGGCTTCTTCTCATACAATTTTGTCATCAGGGTAACTGGGGCAACGTAACCGAGCCAGCCGAAGAATCCGCCCATTAAGCCGCCGCCGACGCCAGACATTTTGGTAAAGTAATCGCCGAACGCTATCGAGTGAAAAAGTACGAAGCTCATTACGAACGAACCGATGAGCGGCAGGATTATGTTTATCGGTTTTGGTTTCATGTCCGTTATTCCGGTCAGTTTTTGCCAGACCTTTCCGAATATCACAGCGTACCAGATTGTAGCTATGACATAACTTGCCACCGCCGCGACGACAACCGCGAGATAATTCATGTGTACTTCCATATCTATGTCCTCCCTGAGAATTAGTTTAGCATTGTGGACCATGCAACCCTGGAACGTACCAGGGCAGCAATGTATCGAACGTGATTCTAACCAATATGAGATTTAGAAACACGAAGAAAAAAATCAATCCCGGTAGAACCGCCTCGAGATGATCGGGCATCCCATGGTACAGCCGTCAAGGCAAATGAACAGATTCATTATTTGAGATACTTCTCCATCCATTCGACCCAACGTTTATAAACGTCAGTCCTTCTGACAATTCCGCCCGGAAAGTGAGTATCGACCGGGTACGTATAAAACTCGGTATGAACTCCGTTGTCGCGCAGTGCGTGGTACATTTCGTAGCTGTTTATTATCGGCACGTTCGGATCACCTGCGTCGCCCATGATCAAAGTCGGCGCTTTGACGTTGCGCGAGAGTTCAATCGGCGACTGTTCGCGCCAGATATTCCAGGACTCTTTAGTCCATGGCGAGCTGCCGAAGAAATAAAGATCGAAGGTCTGGTAATAAGCAATTGTATAGTCCATCACCCAGTCGTTAAGCGCCGCGCCTTCAACCGCGGCCTTCCACCTGTCAGGATAAAAGCCGTTGAGCCACGACGTCATGTAGCCGCCGTACGACCAACCGGAAATCCCGATGCGGCTGGTATCAATGGCGCCGGTCTCTTCAGTCTTAGCAAGGCCTGCCAGGATGTCCTTTCCGGGTCCTTCGCCTGTGTCGCGGAATATTGCGTGTTGGTAAGCGTCTCCAAGGTTTGTGCTGCCCCGGTAGTTCGGCTGGAGAACGAAGAAACCTTTTGCCGAAAGAAGCTGGGCCAGCGGCGAGAACGATGTAGTCGATGCCGCCTCGGGGCCGCCATGTATCAGGATAACGATCGGATACTTCTTCCCGCTTTTATAATCGACCGGATAAGTCAGAACGCCATCTTCATCGAACCCATCAGTGCTTCTCCAGTTTACGCTTTCACTTCTACCGAGTTTCAAAGTGTCCGCAAAGGCATTCAGATTCGTCAAGCGTTTCGGTTTTCCAGTGATTGCATCGAGATAATAGAGCTCCACCGGATGAGCAGACGTACTGCCGAGAAAGCAAATAGCACCATTCTTAGACACGGTCGCACTTTCGGCGTTCGCATCAACGTCGCCGAGATTCAGCTCTTCGGCGCGTCCGTTTAACGCCAGGCGCCAGAAGGTGGCATGTGTTCCATCTTCTCCCGCGAGGAGCAAATCGCCGTCCGGAAGCCAGACAAAGCCATAAAAGTTTCTCGCCAAATCGCGTGTGACGTCCGAAATATTTCCTCGAGAGTCGACGTACACTCCGTTTCCGTTATTGAGATCTCCATTCCGCGGGCGCATAAAAGCAAGCGTCTCTCCCGAGTATTGAGGCTTCGCTGCCCCTTCGTCCTTGACCACGGTTCTTATTTCTCCACCCGACGTGTCGATTTGCGTGATCGTGCAATGCCAGCTATTTCCTTCCCACACATCCGGAAACCACTGGAAGGCGATTGAGGTTCCGTTATTGGTCCATACGAGGGGAGAGATCGATTCCTGGTCCGTCTCGAGGCTCCATGAGCCGCTCGTGAGGCGCATTGCCTCTCCACCTTTCGATGAGACAATCCAAACGTGCCAGGGCTGAAGCGGCGCGCGGACTGTGTAGTTGTTGTCGGTCACCTGAAATGCGTCTTCGTGGTGTTCGACTGCTTTCGGATTAGGAACGGTATCCTGCGCGACGAAGGCGATCTTCGAACCATCTGGGCTCCACGAAAATTCTGCCACGCCGGTCTTACAATCGGTGACCCTAATGGCATCACCACCATTCATAGGCATCACAAAAATCTGCGACTCTTTGGATTCAGGATCTTTCGCGCTGAATGCCAGCCTGGAACCGTCCGGCGACCACCGGACATTCGAGATTCCTTCACGCTCAAATGTCAGGGGACGAATGGACCCGTCCGCCACAGACACTAGGTCTATCTCCTGTTTCGCTTTGTCTTTTTCCCAATCCGATTTCGAAACGGTCACTGCTATCGTTGATCCATCGGGAGAGATCCGCGGATCGGACAGGCCAACAAGATTACGAAGATCAACCAGCTGGAAGGGACTCTGTGCGGACTGAGGCAAACTCACGCTCGCTATCAAAAATTGGACGACCACTGAACAACTCGGAACGAAATACTTCATACCATCACCTTTCACCGTGTTTATGAGACAGCCTGCCCCGAAGTTATGATAAAGAACGAGTAGATGAGCAAAGCAGATCTCCCGGGCTTGCGTCCCGGGAATCTGCCTGACGCCCGAAGAGTCGACTCTATCTTGGCCAGAGCCAGCCGAAGAAGCCCGCCGTCACGAGGGCGTAGATCAAGCCGTCGACGGTCGACTTGATCGTGAGGCTGAGTGAACGGAACCACCATATCGGCATCTCCCAATGCGCCACGACGTAGGCAATAAATGCGGTCACGCCCGCGAAACGGAAGACGTGCAGATAAGTTGCTCCCGGCGGAAGCGCCCGCCCCGCAACGTACGAGACGAGGATCCCGACCACGACAACGTAGATGAACCACTTAATGAGACTGGGAGCCATCGGAATCATGCCGTTCTTTCTTACTGTCATAACAAGGACCGGACCGTCATTCATCTTCTGCTGAAACTCGGGAGTCTTCAGCTCCTTCATGCTGTAAGTTCTCGGGACCATATATTCTCCCGGTGGAATATTAAGCGGCTTAAGCGCGTTCCTGACTTTGTCCTCGTCCGGCACCTTTGGATAATCGTTCTTGTGCCATGGCAGGAACATATGAACAATCGAACTTAATATGAAGACTCCAACCGACGAAAGCAGGATCGGCAGCCAGAGTGTGTGAATCGGTGTCATGTTTTCCTCCTCTTTTGGAATTATCTGATGAATGACTTGCAGCACCTGTACCAGCAGTCCAATAATAACTAAATCGTCGACCTATTCGCAAATAGTCCTTGTCGTAATCGTAAAAAAGTAGATTCGAAGGTTCGGATTCGCGAGAGCTTCGGTCATAATAAATCAAGGCATTCTCAAATGTTCGGGCTTAATCAAAACTACCCGGATTGGATTCAACCCCGCGTTCAACAGTAAACGATCGAGATATCGGAGATCAGTAGCAGCCAGCTTGTTCCATCGGGAATCCGATTCGTGTAGTTCCTTCTTGACTACATCATATGCTTCCGACATCTGGCGGGTCGGCTGACGGTCGGCGCTCATTACAGCCATTTCAAGATTGCCGGCTGCACCTGCATCGAGCGCTCGCCTCAACTTGGAAATATTTGAAACGAGCGAGTCAAATGCCGACTCCAATGTCGGATTAGATCGGCCGACTTTCTCAACTTCGTCGAGTTGCGAGAAGGTCGAATCGAGTGTCGAGCGGAGAACAATAATGTCAGACGTTGTATTCCAAATCTCGATGGCAAGCGCAAGCTGCCTTTCAAGCGCTTTCGAGTCGACTGTCACGCGCGGGTCTAGCACGACGTTAAGAGATTGAACATAAACACGGCCAGCTGCCGAAAGTCTCACCTGATATTTGCCGGGAAGAACCAATGGGCCTTGCGGTTCCATTACTGAACGACCGTTGGCGACCGCCATACCATATTCTGCACCTCCGCCCGGAGGCGGCGGGTAACAAAGATCCCAGACAAATCGGTTGAGCCCCGGCTCGTTTGATAATTTTTCATTTTCCGGATGCCAGTAGTTGGCAACGGGCTGATGTTCCGTGTCGGCTGGAACAACCTGATCACTTGAGAACCGACAGACGATATTTCCCGACTTATCAAGTATTTCGAGTTCGATCGGTCCGCGCACATTTTCTCGGAGATAATAATCGATTATAGCCCCGCTAGGCGGATTCGTGCCCTGCGGTTCCTCAGGCGGAAGAGGAGTGTCGCTGTTCTCGCTTCTCCTTATTCGCACAGCACGTTCAGGTTCGAATAAATGTGCACTCGAGTCAAGGACTGTCTCACTCATTTGTTGAAGCGGTGACAAGTCATCAAGCGCCCAGAACGCGCGCCCGTGAGTGGCCGCTATGAGATCATTATCATGGACCGCAAGATCACGGACAGACACGATAGGCAGATTGAGTTGAAGCGGCTGCCAATTGTCACCGTCATTAAAGGAAATGTAAACTCCGGTCTCCGTCCCGGCATACAACAAACCCTTACGCGTCAAATCACTTCGAACGACGTTCACATAAGAGCCATCGGGAATTCCCGAATCCGCTCTCGTCCAATTCTTTCCGAAATCGGTCGTGCGATAGATGCAGGCTTTCTGATCGTCAAGCCGATGCTTGTCGACGGCTGCATACGCCTCCCCGGCATCGAACGGTGAAGCGTCAATCATCCCGATCTTGTTCCACGCTTTGAGCTCTTTGGGTGTAACATTGTCCCAGTCCTTGCCTCCGTCGCGCGTGAGTTGAATGTATCCGTCGTCGGTTCCGATCCAGATCATTTCTCTTTGCACAGGCGATGGAGCAATGGAATAGATAACGCCCCAGCCGCTGTGCGTGGAATCGGATCTTATACCGGTGTTCCTGGTCAAATCGGGACTGATCTCATCCCAGCTCAATCCTCCGTCATTTGATCGAAGCAGTTTCTGCGAACCGAAGTACAAAACGTGAGCGTCGTGCTTGTCGAATACGATCGGTGAAGTCCACGTAAAGCGGAGCTTTCTGGAACTGATCGGCTTCCCGAACTCCGCGAGCAGGGATGGCGAGATCACTTGAGATTGACCGGTCCTGGTGTCGAACCTGAACACACCGCCGTAAGTATCGCCGCCATAAACGACATCAGGATCAGCGGGATCAGGCGCGATGTATCCGCTTTCACCCGAGCCAACGGGATGCCAATCCCTGTATGTTATCGATCCATAATCGCTGCGAGTGACGATCGAAGCGGTACCGGCGTCCTGCTGTGCGCCATAAATTCTGTATGGAAACTGATCGTCCGTGGCGACATGGTAAAACTGGCCGGTCGGTTGATTGTACCAGCTGCTCCATGTCTTCGCGCCGTCGACGCTCACTACCGTTCCCTGATCGCTTGCCAGAATCATGCGATCGTGATTAGTCGGATCAATCCAAAGAAAGTGATAATCGTCGCCGCCCGGTGCACCTTTGATAGGGGAAAAAGTCTTTCCAGCGTCCGCGCTTCGCATGAGCGCGACGTTAGGACAATAGATCACATCAGGATTCTCTGGGTCGACGGACACTTGAGAAAAGTACCACATCCTGGCGGCGATGCGCTTGTCATTCCCGGCAAGCCGCCACGTTTCTCCCGCGTCATCGGAGCGATACAAGCCGGATCCTTTTTTGAGATCCTCCATAAGTGCGTAGACGATTTTGCCCTGCGAGCCGCGCGCGACGGAGACGCCGATTCTTCCGTATGGCTTCGCGGGCAATCCCGGTGAATTGAGCTCGCTCCATGTGAGGCCTTCATCAGTCGATTTGAAAAGGCCGCTACCAGGACCTTCATCAGGTGGATACTGACTCCAGGGTGTGCGCCGTGCTTGCCACATGGCCGCGTATACAAGTTGAGTATTTTCAGGATCCCATCCGAGATCAACGGCACCGACATCCGGACTTTTGTAAAGAACCTTGGTCCAGGTTTCGCCGCCGTCAGTTGATCTATAGATCCCGCGTTCCTCGTTCGGACCATACGCGTGGCCCAGCGCCGCGACAAGCACGAGATTTGGATTGCGTGGATCGACGAGAATCCTGCCGATGTGTCTCGTATCGTCAAGACCTAAATGGTCCCAATGCAAGCCGGCATCCGTGGATTTAAAAACACCGTCACCGTAAGTCAAATCGGAGCGCATGTCACATTCTCCCGTGCCGACATACAGGATTTTCGGATCTGACGGAGCAACCACCAGCGCTCCGACAGATGAATTAGTCAGGCCGGTAGACATATTCTGCCATGTGACGCCCGCATTTTCCGTTTTCCAAACTCCACCATCGACGGAACCGAAGTAAAAGACATAGGGATTTCCCGAAACTCCAGTGGCTGCGAGTGAGCGCCCGCCTCTGAACGGACCTACCAATCGCCACTGCATAGCGGAGAACGGGGTCCGATTCGATTGAGCCGAAACGACAGACGATAAGATTATCGCAAGGGACAAAGCCGCTAACCCGTACATGGGCGCATTACCGAATAAATCTGGTCGAACGAACTGGAATCTCTTTCGCAATTGCGTCTGCCTTCCTTAATGCAAATATGTGAAAAGCCGTTAACTCTTAAGACAAGTGGGATGTTGAAACAACCGGAGAGACTAAAGACAAAATTCCACCGGTATAATGCCGACAATTGGTACCATCAAATGATACAAACAGCTTTTGGGGGGAATTAGTTTAACGCGGATTGATTATTCTACCGTCACGCTTTTCGCAAGGTTTCGGGGCTGATCGACATTACATCCGCGGCGTACCGCCATATAGTAAGAAAGAAGCTGCAGCGGAATGACGGACAGTATCGGGCTGAGGCACTCAAGGGTTTTCGGAACTTCGATGATGTGATCTGCAATTCCCTTCAATCGATCGTCTGCCTCATTGGCAATTACGATGACGTTTCCTTTTCGGGCGCGGACTTCCTGTATGTTGCTCAGAATTTTTTCGTACGTGGAGTCTCTCAGAGCAATAAAAACGGCGGGCATGTTCTCGTCTATGAGAGCAATGGGTCCGTGTTTCATTTCCGCCGCGGGATAACCTTCAGCATGGATGTACGAAATTTCTTTGAGCTTCAGTGCGCCTTCGAGTGCAACGGGGAAATTCACGCCCCGACCCAAATAGAGGAAGTTCTTCGATTCTTTGAACTCATCAGCAATGGCCTCTATCTCCTTAGTATTGCCGAGTATCTGCTGAATCTTTGCCGGAAGGAGGTGCATCTCCCTTACAATCTCTTTTCCCTGCTCGACAGTTATGGTTCTTCTTTTTCTGGCAAGGAAAAGATTTATTAGATTCAGTACAACAAGCTGCGAGGTAAACGCCTTCGTCGAGGCCACACCTATTTCAGGCCCCGCATGGATGTACACTCCGGCGTCGCTTTCTCTCGCGATTGTGCTTCCGACGACGTTTACTATACCGTACGCAGCGGCGCCTTTACCTTTTGCTTCGCGAAGCGCTGCCAGAGTGTCAAGAGTCTCCCCGCTCTGGCTTATCGTCCACACTATGTCACCTTCGAGGAGGACCGGGTTCCTGTATCGGAACTCAGAAGCGTAGTCTACTTCTACAGGAATCTTTGAAACTTGCTCCAGAATATATTTTCCCACAAGAGCCGCGTGCCATGACGTACCGCAGGCGAGTATCACGAATCGTTTCGCCTTTGCTATCTTGTCCTCGACTTCCCGCAGTCCGCCCATTTTGGAAATGCCATCCGAGTCGATGAGTCTTCCGCGCATCGAATTGAGGACGGTCTCGGGCTGCTCGTTAATCTCCTTCAACATGAAATGAGCATAGCCGCCTTTCTCGATCTGCTCGAGGTCGAAAGTCAGGCGCTCAGCCGCCCGTTCAACGGTCTCATCATCGAGATTCTTGAGAGTGACGCCCTCTTTGGTGAGCACGGCAATTTCATTATCGTGGAGATAAACAACTTCACGTGTGTGCTTGATCAGCGCCGACGCGTCTGAAGCGATGAGATTTTCCGAATCCCCCAGCCCGACGAGAAGCGGACTCCCTCGTCTTGCAGCGACCAGCACGCCCGGCTCGTCAGCGGACATGACCACAATTCCGAACGTGCCGTCCACCTCTTTCAATGCAAGCCTGACAGCAATCTCGAGGCTGCGAGTCTTCGGATAAAATTCCTCGATGAGATGAGCAAGCACTTCGGTGTCCGTCTGGCTTTTGAACGAATGTCCGAGCGATAGGAGCTTGGTCTTCAGAGCCGAGTGGTTCTCCACTATTCCGTTGTGTACGAGCGCGATTCTTCCGGTGCAATCCAAATGCGGATGAGCGTTTACGGTATTCGGCTCGCCGTGAGTCGCCCAGCGAGTATGCCCTATCCCAACGTTGGAAGGATTCGAGCCAGAGAGCATCTTCTCGAGTTTTGACACCTTGCCGGGTGTCTTAATCACATCGATGCGTCCGTCGCGGTATAGCGCCACGCCGGCGGAATCGTAGCCACGATACTCGAGCCTTTTCAGTCCTTCAATCAGGATTTTAGTTGCGTCTTTGGTCCCGATGTACCCTACTATTCCACACATGATTTCTCCTATCTGATTCCGATCGCGGCGATCATTCTCCCGCTGGCGTTCCCTTCGCGGCGGAAAGAATGAAACTCAAGATTACATATGGTACAACTTTGATTAACGTCGATGTTGCCAGAGGGAATTCCTCTCGCGGTCAGTTGGACTGCGTTAGCGGACTTCAGGTCGAGCATCGATTTGCCCGCGGCATTTCCCGGCTTTAAAAAACTTGAATCGAAGTTTGCCGCCACTTCTTCGCCGACTTCATAGCAGCATTGACCAGCCGAGGGTCCGATATAAGCGAGGAGATCCTCGGGCCTGCATCCGCCTCTGCCGATCATGAATTCGAGCGTCTTCCCGGCAATGGAAGAGCTGGTGCCCCGCCATCCCGCATGTACTGCGGCGATCGTAAGATTTCGCCTGTCGAAGAGGAAAACGGGGACGCAATCAGCAATGGATATAGCGAGAGGGAGACCTTTTCTCGTCGTCACGAGCGCATCTGCGTTCGGATAGTTGCCGGACTTCTCCACAAACACAAAGTGGTCACTGTGAATCTGGCCTACCCTTGCTGCCGCTGATTCTTCGAACCCGATATCTTTAAAGAATTTCTTTCTGTTAGATTCTTCCGGACCGCCGATACGGCCGGTTCGGCGCATGCTGTAAAGCATGGGCATGTCCGAGATACGCAAACTGACCGCGTTCACTGCTCCATAACTAGCGAGAAGCTCCGAGCTGACGAATGTTTTCATCAAATCAAATTAAGCGCTTCCTGCAAATCTCTCATTATGTCGTCAACTTTTTCGAGACCGATTGACAGTCTCATTCCGCCGGGGTCAATTCCTTTCTTGATCTGTTCGGCCGCCGGGATGGCAGCGTGTGTCATGCTTCCGGGGTGCTCGACGAGGGTCCTGATGTTTCCCAAGCTCACTGCGAGAGTTATTGTGTACGCATTTTTTGCAAGATGGTTGATGAGTTTCTCACCCCGGCTCCTGCTTTCTTCCGGAGAATGTCCTTTCAGCACAAAGTAAATCATTGAACCGGGCGCAAAGTTCCCGTCGAAGTCGCGCATTTGCTTTCTGGCAAGTGAATGCTGCTTGAAATCCTCAAGGCCGGGGTAACTGACCTTCTCGATCTTCTGATGGCCGGCAAGAAAACGAGCGATTTCAGAGGCGGTCTCCTGCTGCCGCCGCAATCGCGTGGCAAGTGTCGGAAGCCCGTACACGAGAGCGTTCCAGGCGTTCCGCGTACTGAGGACCGCGCCGAAATCCTTGCGATAGAGCAGTAATCTGTCCCTGCTCCATGATGGGCCGATCACGGCGCCGCCGACGTCTGTACCGAATCCCCCGATATTCTTCGTGAGCGAGTGAACCACGAAGTCTGCTCCGACTTCAATCGGGCGTTGGCAGAACGGAGTGGCGAAGGTGTTATCGACCACCACGCTGATGCGGTTTCGTTTTCCTCTTTTCTTGTTTTCTTCGGCGACAATTTTTGAAACTGTTTCGATGTCGATCAGGTCGAGCGTCGGATTCACAGGCGTCTCGAAATAAATCACCCGTGTCGCGGGAGTTATTGTGCGCTCGAGATTTTTTGTCGAAGTCAGGTCAGCGAATTTCACATCGATGTGGTATCGGGGGTACCAGAGCGTCAGGAGCTCATAGGTGCAGCCGTAAAGCATCTTATGCGCGATCAACTGGTCGCCAGGCGCCGTCAGTATCCCAAGCGAAGCCGCCACGGCTCCCATCCCGCTTGCAAAACTTACGCATGCGTCGCCGGATTCGGCGAGGGCGAGATTGTCCTCAAGGAAATCTTTGTTCGGCTCACCAAGCCTGTCGTAAATGTATATAGGCGCCTTTTTCGATATTTCCTTTCCTTCTACGGTGTGCGCGAACTCCACGAAACCCTGAGCTCCCCGCTGCGCGGACTCGAGTCTGAATGTCGCACTCGCCGTGATAGGCGGGACCAAATGGTGAGAGTAATCCCATTTCTCCGAATGTGCCTTGCCATAGATGAGATGTGTTTCGGTGCTGTACTCATTTGCCGACGGCACTCGCCTGGTGCCCGAGACTTTCGGTTTTGCCTTGGTCTTCTTCATCGGTGGTCTCCTTTTTTCGGATTGATTTTAGAGCTGCCGAATTTTATATTGCAATGATGGATCACTAGCTCAATTGGTAGAGCAACTGACTCTTAATCAGTGGGTTCGGGGTTCGAGTCCCCGGTGATCCACACTATTCATTTACTCTCAATCCCATTTCGAATCTCTCCCAACAATTGGTAGAGCAATCCGTCCATCCGGACGGATGAGTTCGGGGTTCTCCCGAAGGTCCGTAGTCCCGAAGGTCCGAAGGACTCCTTCGGAGGATCCCTTCGGGAGACTCCTTTCCGACGGAATCCTTCGGATCGGAGGATCCGCCTCTGGCGAAGAGTCCCCGGTGATCCACATAATTTACTTCTTTTCAGCCTTTCTTGTCAGCAACCTTCAGAAGAATTTAGCATCTTACTGAACACTTTACTGTACAGTCTTCTGTACCATGATATTCGCAGCTTTGCTCCGGAGAAACACAAAACAAGGAGCCAAAAATGTTTCTCTTTCGGAGACGCGGGATCTACTACATCAAATATCTCGATGAAGCAGAAAACAGAATTAGACGGGTAAGCACTCATTGCAAATTAAAACAGGATGCAACAAAATTCCTCTCGAGATTTGAAAGTGAGCTCTTGGCACTGACCTGCCGCCATTTGATGTATCATTATGAAGTAAGTGGTCCTGTCAAGCATCGGCAACCTCACTTACGGTGCTGTCCGAGATTGCTTCTCCGTCAGCAGCGTGCACGGAATCTTTGATGCCCTGTCCTTGTTGAGTTTTCCATTGGAGAACATGAGAATCACATCCTTCGTCCCTTTATTGCTCGCAGCGTGGAGCACTGCCGCATTCGCACAACAGGTAACGTTCGAACACCTTTCCCTTTCCAACGGTTTATCCCAATCCTCTGTATATGCGATCGCACAGGACTCGCTCGGATACATATGGTTCGGAACGCAAGACGGGCTCGACAGGTATGATGGATACTCGTTCAATGTATTCCGGAATGACCCCGTCGATTCCACCTCCTTGTCGGGGAATTATGTCATCAGGTTGATGGTGGACCGTGCCGGGACCCTTTGGGTCGCTACTGCGGGCGACGGCCTCTCATCGTATGACCAGGTCACCGGAAGATTCACACAGTACCTGCACAAGAGTAATGACCGGGCCAGTTTGAGCAACAACGATATCCATGCTATCTACCAGGATTCAGAAGGTAAAATATGGATAGGCACGGTCGAAGGGCTCAATCTCTTTGAACCAAAAACGGGTTCATTCAAATCGTTTTTCTTCCATATCTCCGGCGCAGACTCGATCCGCTCCAACTACATAAGTTCCATCTTTGAGGACAAGGATCACCGGTTCTGGATCGGAAGTCTCGACGGAGCGGGGATCCTGGACAGGAATAACGGGACGTTCATAAAAGTACGGTCTGACAATATCGTGATAAACAAAATCCTTCAACTGCAAGATGGTACAATCCTTTTTATAGGAGCAGGAGTTTACTCGTACGATTCTCCGCAGAACCGGCTGATCCCCTGGAAGAAACGTTTCACCGATGAGATCGAGAAAAATATCGGGAGCGAAGGTGCCGTGTTGAACGGAGACGGTACGATCTGGCTCAGTTCGTATGAGGGACTCGGACTTATCGGAACAAAAACCGACACTGTCGCTGTATTCCGGAATAACCCGAGCGATCCGGGAAGTCTCTCAGAGAACAGTATTCTTTCTCTCTGCAAAGACAGATCCGGAATTCTGTGGGTTGGAACCTATGCTGGCATAAATAAGTTTGTCCCGACCAAAAAGAAGTTCGACTACTACTCTCCCAATCCCAAAGACCTTAACAGTCTGAGCAATCCACGAGTGCGTTCCTTTGCCGAAGATGCGAACGGAATGATTTGGATCGCAACACAAGGCGGGCTTGACCGATTCGATCCGAAATCCGTCAGGTTCGCGAACTACATGCAAACTAATAGCAATCCTTACCATCTCACCTCGAACACGTTCTGGAGTGTGATTGTTGACCAAACGACAAAAGGAACATCGGTATGGGCGGGAACTAACGGTGGCGGGATCGACATTCTACATTTTCCTAAGAATCGTTCGTACACCAGACCCGTCGTGAAGAACTTCCGATTATCAACGCAGGAATACAGGGCTCTATTCAGCAATGTGATAAACTCCCTTTATCACGATCGTTTCGGGAATATTTGGGCCGGCCACGATTACGGTGTTACAGAATTAATTCGTAACGGCCCTGGCTATATTGAGAGACCTTTCCCTTTCCCTTCAAACGTGAACTGCATTTTTCAGGATAGTGACGGGGCAATATGGATCGGTGGGTACTCGTTACCCTTGCAAAAGCTGGATCCCGAAAGGAACAATTTCATTCCTGTTTTCACCGACAGCGGCTTCACGATGACACTTGCAGCTAAAAGCGTTCTAAGCATGACTGAGAGCTCCGACGGCACATTGTGGGTCGGCACTTACGGAGGACTTCTCCATCTCGCGAGAAGCGGAAATCTGATTCGGGTCGTTACAGTGAGGGACGGTCTGCCGAATAATGTTATCTACGCGATCTTGAAGGATCATTATGGAAATCTCTGGATGACCACCGACATGGGATTGTGCAGGTATTCTCCCACTACTGGAGTCATCAAGAACTACACCGAGAGCGACGGTCTGCAGAGCAATGAATTCAACCAGGGATCGGCATTCGAGTCGTCGGACGGGAAATTCTATTTCGGCGGCATTAACGGTTTCAATTCGTTCTATCCCGACAGCATCCATGATAATCCGAATGTTCCTAAGGTGGTGTTTACTGATTTCAAAATATTCAACAAGTCAGCAGCGCCGTCGTCTTCAGGCCGCAAGCAAACGATCTGGACGGCTCGATCGGTGGATTTGAATTACAGTGACGCGGTGCTCACATTCGATTTTGCTGCGCTGGAGTTCACGGATCCTGAAAGGAACAAATATGCATACAAATTGG
Source organism: Candidatus Kryptoniota bacterium (assembly GCA_036567965.1). Classification (NCBI taxonomy): domain Bacteria; kingdom Pseudomonadati; phylum Candidatus Kryptoniota; species Candidatus Kryptoniota bacterium. Next base: position 8,050 of record DATCTN010000017.1, on the reverse strand, counting down.
ATGGATTCGATAAGAATTGGCAGAGTTTGGGGAGCAAGCGGGAGGTAACGTACACAAACCTGGATCCAGGCAAGTATGTGCTTCAAGTGATAGCTTCGAACAACGACGGTGTATGGAGCAATGAGGGGAGGTCGCTCGTGATCTATATTTCGCCGCCATGGTGGATGACATGGTGGTTCAGGGCTGCTGCCATTCTCACGTTCCTCTCAATTGGTCCGGCGGTTTATTATCGCCGGGTCACGGCTTTAAAAAAGGAGACGGCACTGCAGAGGGAGTTCTCCGGGCGACTCATCGAGAGCCAGGAGAGTGAACGAGGCCGCATCGCAGCAGAGCTCCATGATACTATCGGTCAGGATTTATTGGTCATAAAGAACCGCGCCTATCTGGCTAACCAATCAAAACGGATCACTCCGCGCGTGAAAGAACAGCTGGATAAAATCTCCGAGACTGTTACTCAATCGCTTCAAAATGTCAGAGAGATTGTAAGGAACCTGCGCCCGTACCAGCTGGAACGCATAGGCCTTACGGGATCACTGAAGTCGATGCTCGATTCGGTCGCCTCGATCTCGACAAAATCGGGACACTCTCCTTACATCAAGTTGGAAGTATCGCTGGAGAACATCGACGGTCTCCTCTCGGACCATTCCAGGGAGAGAGAGATGAGTTTCTTCAGAATCGTACAGGAGTCGGTGAACAATTTAATGAAACATTCCGGTGCGGCCTCAGCATCGGTGACGGTAAAGAGAGAGTCCGGTCGGATTATTGCCACGATACATGACGACGGAAAAGGGTTCGATTACGATACGGAACTCATTAATAGGCAGAGAGCAGGTTTCGGATTGTCCGGGATGAAAGAACGTACCAGAATTTTGGGCGGAAGTCTGACTGTGGTGTCCGGTATTGGGAAAGGCACTACAGTGACGCTCGTTGTACCTGTAGATGAAACGCAAAATCAGCGCAATGAAATCAACTAGTCGGCGAAAACAACCGTATCCCAGGCGCTCCGTCATCATAGCAGATGATCACCCGCTTTTCAGAAAAGGTCTGAAAGACTTCGTCACTTCATCAGGAGAATACGAGGTCGTTGCAGAATCTTCCGACGGCGAGGAGGCCTTGCGGCTGATAAAACAGCTCCAACCGGCGGCAGCCATACTTGATATTAACATGCCGCGGCTGGACGGAATCGCAGTCGCAAAAGAAGTCATTCGCCAAAAGATGAAAACGGAGATCGTGATTCTCACGATGTACGAAGACGCGGAGCATTTCGAGCTTGCCATGGATGCCGGCATCACAGGATATCTCTTGAAGGACAGCGCAGCCGCCGATGTAGTCGCGTGCCTGAAGTCTGTCCTCGCCGGAAAGAGTTACATCAGTCCGATGCTGTCCGGTCATTTGATGAAGCGAAGCTTGAAGTTCGTCAAAGGGCTCGAGAAGAGACTTGGGATCGACTCATTGACTGCAACGGAGAGAAAAGTCCTGGAGATGATTTCGAAAAGCAAATCAACTAGAGAAATCGCAGCCGAAATGTTTGTCAGTCCGAAAACAGTGTCAGCACACCGTTCAAACATATGCGCGAAGCTCGGCATTCACGGGACAAATGCCCTTCTGAAATTCGCTATCGAACATAAAGACATGTATTGATGTAATATCGCAAAAACCCTCCTGCAGTTTCTAAAGCGGGTTTGAATTGCACCCTCAGTGCGCTCGCTAGAGGATTGATAGGTACTATTACCTAGTTAAATACCGTTCATCGCCTATAACACCTCGCTCTCGCTTCTCTTTAATTGGAGTCGAGCCGCAGCGACGCCCCAGCGACTTGTGCGGCAGAGCAGTTGACTCTTACAGAAACAATGATCGAAGGAGGAGGAGAGCGATATGAACTGTACGGGATTTTTTTCCGGATTGAACTTAAAGAGGCGATTGTCGTCTTCTTTCGCCACAGTCTTGATTCTGACAGCGTTGTGGACCACAAACTCACGTGGACAGACAGCGCCGTCCGTGACGACCGGTAGTGCAACGGATATCAACGGGAACGATGCCACTGTCAGTGGCTACGTTACACCGAACGGAGCACGTACTGCCGCATGGTTCGCTTATGGACTCACGAATGGTTATGGCTCCGTTTCGTCATTTGACACGGTGGATGACCACAGATATGCGGTGAAATTCAACGATGCAGATTCTAATGAGATCACTACTCCAAATTCAATAAATTTCGCGTACAGTGACGGGGGTTACCAATCATTTACAATCGAAGCTTGGGCAAAACGAAATCCGAATGGGACGGCCGACTGCATTGTGGGACAAGGCGCATCGTCATTGACCGATCAGCAAGATCTCTACTTCGGATTTGAAAGCTCTTCCAATGGCAATGTCTTTGAGTTCACGTTTTCTACTGAAAGCTTCCGCACAGTCACAACATCCGTCGGGTATACCGACACATTATGGCATCAATGGGTCGGTGTGTGGGACGGCAGCAAACAGTACTTGTATCTGTACCAGGATGGACACCTGGTCGCCAGCACTTTCAATCAGCTTGTCGATCAGACTGATGCGCCGATTGTTATTGGCAGAGATACATATGATGCGACATCCTATTTCAACGGCGAAATAAGCCAGGTCAGAATATGGGGAACAGCGCTCGACTCAACCACGATACAAGAATGGATGAATCGAAATGTGATTTCGTCGCACCCGTATTACTCGAGCCTCCTCGCCGAATGGATAATGAACGAAGGAAGTGGTACAACAGTCGGGGATTCCAGCGGTCACGGAGACTCGGGAAGTCTGCAGCGGTCAAGTTGGACAACATCGGGATGGTCAGCGCCATTTGAGACATCGATTACAGGCCTGACTAATGGGGCGACATACCACTACAGGCTTTCGGCGACAAACTCAGCGGGGACCACAAATGGTAACGATTCCGTGTTCACAACGATTGGAATTCCGTCGATCCAAACGTCCAATCTGGAATTCTCCAGCATCGGCAAGAACTCCGCGACGTTGACCTGGACGAACGGTAATGGTTCCGATCGAATCGTGGTCGTCAGAGCCGATTCCTCGCTGGATACCTCGAACGTTCCCACCAATAACACATCATACACGGCAAACTCCTCTTTGGGCATCGGCTCGGAAATTGGCACCAGTGCTTATGTTGTTTATGTGGGATCAGGAAATACGGTCAGCATAACAAATCTTCCAGAGGGTAACTACATAGCGGCGGCTGTGTATGAGTTGAATGACCTTTCAAGTCCCGTCTATGACACCGCATCACCCGCAAAGTCAACAGAGGCGACGATCACGCCGTCATATTCAACATCTCCCGGAACGGCTCTGTATTTCAATGGCACTTCGTCGTACGTCGATATCCAGAACTCTGGGTCAGCATCGGAACTCAACTTTCGTGGCTCCTTCACCATCGAGGGATGGTTCAAGACCAACGGACCGTTCAGTTCTCAGTCGTGGATTCCGATAGTCAATAAAGGAAACGGTGCATGGAGAATTCAGAGGTATAACTCAACCGATCACCTTGACTTCGGTACAAACGGTCTGAGCCAGCAAGATCTGGAGGGATCAACAACCATTGATGACGGGAAGTGGCATTTCTTTGCGGCCGTATACAACGCGAGCAGCTCCACAAAGTTTCTTTATGTCGACGGAAATGCAGATGCGGAAGCGGGGTCGGTAAGCGGCAGCCTCGCGAGCGACAACGACGATCTTGCAATAGGCTATAACCTCGGGGCATCTAACGGATACTTCAACGGAAACGTCGACGAAGTGCGAATCTACAATGTGGCGCGCACGCAGCAGCAAATACACAACGATATGTTTTCGACGACAACCGGTGCCCAAAACGGACTTGTAAGTTACTGGCAATTCAGCGAGGGAAGCGGTAGTACGACTGCAGACTCGGTGAGCGGCCTTAATGGCACACTCACGGGTTCGCCCGCGTGGCAGACTTCCAATGCACCGGTTGGAGAGTACGGAAAGTACGATGCGACAACCGCCGCGGACAGCGTCGGAGTATCAGGAGCAAACCTGAATGCAACGATCACTTCCACGCCCGATAGTGTTAACCTCCTTGGCTTGTACTCTTTCGGTTCGGTAGATGACATTTTCATCGCAAGCGAAACCTTTCCTTCGGGTGTGAACAAACGTTCGGCAGTCATATGGGGAGTATTCGGTGTGGGAACAAATACAGCAAACCTTACCTTGAACTACAGCAGTTTCCCTGGAATCCAGAATGAATCCACATTGAAGGTGCTTAGACGTGAAGAAAGTGACAGCGCGTGGACGGACGCTACTTCTGGCTTTGCACATAACACATCGAGCCACACATTCACTGCAACAGGAGTTAGCGCACTCGGTCAATTTTCAATAGGTGCCGGGGGTGATAATACGTTCACCTTCAGTGCACCGTCAGTTCAAGATTCAAATTTGACTTTTTCCAATATCGGCAGAAATTCGGCGACACTGACCTGGACAAATGGAAATGGCACGGACCGTATTGTGGTGATGAGAAACGATACTATGATGGACAGCACCAATAATCCCGGCAATGGGACAATCTATGGAGCAAGCTCAACGTTCGGAAACGGATCGGAAATCGGAACGGGAGGATATGTGGTCTATTCCGGCTCAGGTAACTCCGTCAGCGTCACAGGCCTCACAGCAGGCAATTATTTCACTGCCGAGGTGTTTGAGTTCAACAACCCGTCCTCGCCTGTATATTTAACGACATCTCCCGCCAAGACAACCCAGGCCACGACTACTCCGAAGTACGCTTCTGATCCGGGCGAAGCAATTCACTGCTCCTCCGGGTCATCATCTTACATCGCCATTCAAAATTCCGGAACGTCATCTCAATTCAGCCTCGAGAGTTCCTTCACAATTGAAGGATGGATCAAAACAGACGGAGCGTTTACCTCCCAGTGGGCGGGGATAGTGTGCAAGGGCGACAATGCCTGGAGAATCCAGCGTTATAGTTCCACCGATAATCTGGATTTCGGTACCAGCGGTCTTTCGAGTCAGGATCTTCAGGGCTCCACAACGGTCGATGACGGGAAATGGCACTTCTTCGCCGCGGTTTATGACGGATCCAATAAATATCTGTATGTCGATGGAAGACTCGATGCCTCTGCGTCAGGAGTAACCGGCACTCTCGGAACGGATGCTTTCGATGTCACCATCGGCAACAACCTTGAGGCAACGGGAAGGATATTCTCCGGTGAGGTCGATGAAATTCGAATCTGGGATAACGCCCGTACCGAACAGCAGGTGCGGAACGACATGTTCTCTACCGTTAGCGGTCCGCAGATCGGCCTTGTCAGCTATTGGCAATTCAATGAAGGGACCGGCACGACAACCACAGATTCGGTGAGCGGATTCCAAGGTACGCTGGTGAATCCCTATTCGCTGGAATGGGTTGCCTCAGGCGCACCGGTCGGCGGGTACGGTTCTTATGATGCGTCCGCTTCAGCAGACAGCACAGGCCCGTTGGGTGATATGGTCACCGCTTCGATCATCTCTCCCGTTGACAGTCTGAACTATCTCGGTTTGTACTCCTACGGCACGCCCAATGACACAGCTGTTACCGACGAAACTTTCCCCGTCGGGATCACTAAGCGCTCACCTCTCGTTTGGGGAATCTTCGCGGTAGGAAACGATACAGCAAATGTAACTCTGAATTACAGCGGACTTGCCGGAATCCAAAATGAACCCGGGCTCAAAGTCCTGGAGCGCGCTGAGGTCGACAGTCCATGGCTCGATGTGACATCGGGGTTTACTCAGAATGTAGCGAACCACACTTTCTCGGCGGCTGGCACTCATTCACTCGGCCAATTCTCCATCGGAGGAGGAACGGATAATTCCCTTCCTGTTCAGGCTTCAGATTTCCTCGCCACTGCCGGCATCGGTTCGGTCACCCTCTCATGGAAAACTCAGTCGGAACTTGACAACGCGGGATTTAATATTCTGAGAGAAGATCCGGGTACTCCTTTGTTCAAAGTCGTATCGACTTACACAGGCAACGATAGTCTCAGAGGCCTCGGGACTAATTCAACCGGAAAGATCTACGATTACACCGATAACAAAGTCATATCGGGATCAACTTACAAGTATAAGATTCAAAGTGTGTCAACCTCCGGGATCACAAAAGACTTATCGACACTTTCCGTGACAGTGGATGTCCCGAAGACGTATGCACTGTATCAGAACTATCCGAATCCTTTTAATCCGAGTACAACGATCAGGTTCGATCTGAAGCAGCAATCAGTAGTTCATCTCGATTTCTACAATACACTCGGACAAAGAGTCGGAGAATTTAATTATGGAACGATGAACGCCGGAAGGTATAACGAATCTTTGAACCTGGGCGCATTAGCCAGCGGTGTGTACTTCTACAGGATTGTAGCCGAAGGTCAAAATGGCGAGGAGTTCGTTTCGCTGAAGAAACTGGTTCTGTTGAAATAAATCCGAGTGAGGCCCCCGATTTGTGCGGCGGCCTCACCGCAATCCGGGAGATGAAGGATGCTGCAAAAAGCGTTGACAAGAGTTCTCCACCTAACCGACGGCAGGAACTGTCCTTCGTGCGGCGCTCGTATGGTAAGAGTTCACAGGAGGATGGAAGACAAGCTCCTAAGCCTTGTGGTTCCGGTAATTCGATGTAAGTGTTGCGGAGATTACCGGCTGGTGTTATCCGAAAATGGAAGATCCAAGCGAAGGCTGTTCTTGTAGCGGCCGTAGTTCTGAGGACATCCGGCTAATGCGGCGTGAAGCATGAAAATAATGATCGTCGATGACAACAGAAATATCCGTGAAGTTATGAAAAGCACCGTGACTCGACGCGGAGATGAGATCTGCGAATGCGAAAATGCCAGGAGTGCAATCGCGCTATACAAAACCTTCCAACCTGATTGGGTGCTGATGGATGTGGAAATGGAAGGAACAGACGGCATTACCGCAACGAGGGAGATGTTGAGAGTCGATTCGAAAGCCAGAGTTATCATCGTTACGCAATACGATGAAGTGCACTTTCGGATCGCGGCAGAAGATGCAGGCGCCGTTGCATTTGTCAGCAAAGAGAATCTGCATGAGTTGAACAGGATCATTCATGCGTAATATAAAAATGAGTGAACTCCGGCCCGTTGCCCGACCGGATGAACCTTGGTGTCCCGCGGGTTATGAACAGATCCTTCAGTGTATCGATAACATCGTTTGCAGTTATCTTTCTCTTCACTCTTATCGCCAGGCATTCTCTTGTATACTGGTCGATGATGTTTAGCATTCGTAGTGGTTTTCCGTCGCTTGTCCTCTCTGCGACAAAGTCGTAGCTCCATGCGTGGTTTTTGTATTCAGGACGAAGTCTCACACACGATCCGTCGTTGAACCGTAGCCTCCCACGCTTGGGCTGTTTTTGGGGCACTTTGAGCCCTTCTATCTTCCAGAGTCTCTCTACTCGTTTGTGGCTCACTCTCCATCCTTCTCTTCGGAGCATGATAGTCATTCTCCTGCAGCCGTATCGTCCGTACTGACATGCGAGTCATGCGTTCTGTGAGTCGTTCTGTTGCTGTATCCAGCCTCGCCACAGCCCTCTGTGTCGACCTTGGCTGTGTTTTTTTGTTCCCCCCAGTACCACGCAAGCTCTTCGTTCCGATACCTGAAGATTATCCATTACGACCTCAACCGCCCGGCGCCTCTTTGCCGGGCTCACAAGTTTCCCCGGAGTGCCTCCTTTCCCGAAGGGATGCCTTCGGCACAGTATCGAGTTGTCTACTGTCAGATCCGCTACAACCTTCCGCAGTCTCTGGTTCTCCTGCTCGAGTTCCTTGTAACACTTTGCCTGGTCCACCTGTAGTCCACTCGACGAGTCCCTACGGGTCTATCGACCCGAAGGGTCGTAGACGAGTCATGGTTGTGACCCCCGTAACTTGGTCCATTTTGAGTGAGAAAAAAAGGGTACATTTGCACTAACAAAATGGAGCCTACAGGACATGAAGAAACGATTCACGGAACAGCAGATCGTCTTTGCCCTCCGGCAGGCTGAAGCAGG